>DASTFK010000428.1:0-2217 GCA_035719945.1 Nitrospira sp. | reverse complement strand
CTTCAATGGCACACTGTCGGCACCGTGGTTCTTCGGCAAGCCTGTGCCTTCTGATCGACTTCCATGTTGGTGACTTACACCAAGAGCGCCATGGCGGTTCGACCCTGCGCCTGGTGTCATGCCACCGGTCAAGATCAATAGTGGTTCCAGGGTTGTAATGCGGCATGGCGAGTGCCCCCGGTATGCCGATGTGCCCTATGCCTGGCTCGACTGGCAGTGCACCCCTGCACTGCGGTCGTTCCGGCGGTCGTTGGGGCTATCCCTCTCTATTACTTACTAATTCTAGGCGTCTAGAGCGGCAATTTTTGGACCTAATCTCAACCCAGCAAAACAAAGTTCGCAACGTGACCAAAGAGTCACAGGGTGATCTCGTGTGGCGCATCTCACCTAAGTCTGGGGGATTGAGTGATTGTCTGCGGCTGGCACTTAGGCGACATTCCGCCCCGCTCGGCTGAAGTCCGCTAATGACCCAAAGCGGAAGTCCGGCCGTGGCCTCTTCTCGATTGGTCGAGGGAGGAGCTTGACGCGGATCAAGTTACATACGGCCGCAATGTGGTAAGTAAAATAGCGTTCTGGAGAGGCGGTCTTTAAGAACCCAAAGCCCTGCCGAGATGGAAGGATCATGACCAACCGAAAGCTCGGGTACATTGTCAAAGACCAGAAACCGCTCGTGTTGGCCGCGCACGAAACCGTGCTGCATGCTTGCCGGTGCATGAGGGAGCGTCACGCCGGCTCGGTGCTAGTGATAGACAATCAACAGCGCTTGAGTGGCATCTTCACCGGCCGCGATGCGGTGCGTACGCTTGCCGAAGGCAGGGATGCCGCAGTGACCACCCTGGCGCAAGCGATGACGCCAAATCCCGTCACGATCACACCGGAAAACCGCGCGATCGACGCGCTGCGGACGATGAGCGATGGTGGCTTCCGTCATCTTCCGGTCGTCGAGAGCGGAAGGATTTGGGGCGTCGTCTCGCGGAGTGATTTCATGGGGATGGAGATCGACCGGCTGGACGACGAAATCCACCTCTGGGAATGCATCCGCTGACAGGCTACGAAAGTCCGCGCGCCAGCAGCCGGACGGAAGGGAGGTAGGAGTGTTCAAGGTGATCGTCTGGGCGACTGACGGCTCGAGCGGAGCCGAGCAGGCGCTCCCGCTGGCCAAGGGTCTCGCGCAGGCTCACGGCGCGAGGCTCGTCGTCGCGCACGTAAATGAGTTCATGGTCGGCCGGGCCATCGGATATCCGGTTAATCTCAACGAGGACGAGGTCCAGGCCGCGATGCGCAAGCATGTCGAGGACCTCAAGCAGGAAGGTCTCGACGTGACGCTCCAGACGGCGAAGGTGTCGATGGGAGGCGCGGCGCATGTGATCGCGGAGATCGCGGACAAGGAGGGCGCCGATCTGATCGTGGCGGGAACGCGCGGCCACGGCCCCCTCTCCGGGCTGCTGCTGGGCAGCGTCACGCATCGTTTGGTGCAGATCGTGCGCTGCCCGGTGCTGGTCGTCCCTCCGACGTCGGCAGGTGCCTCCACGTCGTAGAGACCGACGCACGCGAGCAACTCCTTAGGCGCCTGCCGGGATTCCGTCGGCTCTGCGGGAGAACAGGTTCGCCGCCAGAACGCGGTCTCCTAGACACGGACATCCCGTCAGCGCCCGTAAGAAAAGTTGCGTCGCTGCAGCGAATGTCTTCCACGTTATTTCTCCACGAGGCTTTTCAGCCGCTCCCACTCACGCCCGAATGCGGTCCAGTCGCCTTTGCGGAGCGCCTGGTCGGCCTTCAACAGCGACTCTCGTGCCCCGGATGTGGGCGCTTGTCGAGCCTCTGTCATCTCTTCGGGCGCCGACGGTTGCTCGCCCAATACGCCTTGGACGGCCTCAGCGAGCGTCGATTCCATTGCTAGGTGGTTGCCGTCGGTGACGATGACCCGCTTGAGCTGCGGAATGCTTGTCTCCTCGGCAAGCAGAAACACCGGTTCGACGTAGAGAAAGGACTGGTCGATTGGGACGACGAGTAGATTGCCACGGATCACGCGGGAACCGCGCTGGTCCCACAGTGTGAGCTGGCGCGAGATTGTCGTGTCCTGATCGATCGTCGCTTCGATCTGAAGCGGTCCGAGGATGAGACTATCCTTCGACAATTTGTAGACGATCATCTCGCCATACCCAGGGAAATCCGACCGGGCCGCGATCCAGGCGATCATGTTGTCGCGGTTTTTGG
>DASTFK010000427.1:0-2706 GCA_035719945.1 Nitrospira sp. | reverse complement strand
TGACGCTCCAGTTCTGGAGGCCTTGATGAGGAGCTGAAGCGGAATGCGCGGAAAATACCGCGTGAAGGCTGCAGGAACTCAGGAAAGCGAACCGCCTAAGTCTACGCTTGTTGGTGGCGGATTCCTAACTGCTCTGAAAACACCAGGAAAACACTCGGCATTCGGACCGAATCTATATTGCCGACAGGGTGCAGGTTCCGACATCAGGGCCTTGCAGGAGCAGCTTGACCCGCTGTCGATGCGCTACTCAGCAGCCAGAAAGCAATGTCGCCGGAAGGAAGTTCAATAGACGTTCGTACGTTTACTTCTGGACCTTCTCAGTTGCGCCCACGCCGTCCAGGGGCCGTGTTTCCCAGAAAGAGCGCTCGATGGAATAGACACAATATTCTTCTCGCAGATCCCCGTATGCCGTTCCGTCCGGCCTTTGACCCCAGAGACCCTTCTGGATTCGCTGAGAGGAATTCATCAGCTCCAACACCTTCGTGCCGCTCCAGGGCCCCGTATAGACCTTCGGGTCGGTAAGCGTCATGCTGAACTCTAGACTGTCGTGATCCAAGCGCCTGAAACGCTCCTCGATACGCATTTCGGCACTGTGGATTGAGCCGTAGGGATCGATCCAGCTTCGCTCATCGTAGCCGGTCGATTCCACGACAAGGGTATCTCCCTCCCAATGGCCAGTCGCATATCCGTACCAACGCGGCTTTGCGTCAGGTCCCGGCAGTTTGCGCCCGTCCGTCCAAAGGTCGCGCCAGACACGGTCGCGCTCGAAGAACATCACGAATTGGTCACGAAGCTTCACGAATCGGTAGTTGCTGTAGTCCAGGTTGCGCGGGTATCCGGACGGGTCGCACAGGAACAGCGGATCATTCCAATCCTTCTGGTCCGCGTAGAAGCCAAAGGCCAGCGGCGTGTTCCTGGCTGAGGCCCTGGTCTGGCTCCACTTCTCTTTTCCCCATTCCGTCATCGGAGGCCGATTGGTGCCGATGATGGGATCGAATCCTCCGGGGTTCCTCCAAATGCCGGAAATGTCGCGCGGATCGAAGGGCTGAGGCGTTGCCGGCGACGCTTGCGGCGCTGGCGGTTGCTGGCTGTTCTGCGCGACGAGGATCGGCGTCACAGCCGACGCAGCCAGAAGAGCGAACAAGACCATGCGACGATACGCCATGTGGAGACTCCCTCTGTTATAAGACACTCACACGTGGTTCTTACCGCTCCTGCAGGGACGCGGGCCTCTTGCCGTCGTCTTTCGGCATCTTCACTTCAACCTTCGTGTAGCCTGGCTTTATCGGGAGCGTGCTCATCTCGACAGCCTCCGCTCCCCCGCCGCCGCAGGTGCCCCTGCCACCCAACCGCTTGCCATCGGCAACGAACACGATTTGAGGACAATTCCCAAAAAACCTATCGCCCAGGGCCGGAATGAAACTCACCAGGAGTTGGTCCCCGGCCTTGAATGTGTTCTTGGTCCACCCATTCGCGAGCGCATTTCCCGGACTGACTGTCTCGACGCCCCAGGTTTGCTCCTCGCCCTTGTCGTTCTTCAAGGTGAAAATGATTTGGACATGGGGATTGGCCCATACGTACTTCGTCACCGTCGCCTTCGTTGTGATGCGGTGGGTGTAGTCGTACACACCTGACGTTCCATGGTGCGCGACGATGACGGCGCTTGAACTCGCCAGGAAGCCCAGGGTCACGAGTAATGAGTGAGCGGTCAGCTTACGCGTCATGTGACTCTCCTTAATCTCGAAAGCTACTGAGGGATCTCTCGTTTCGTCTCGGACCATGCACAGATGTCTTCGGGTAAATCGTTGAACTCCGAGCCTGTTGGGTTCTCTACCAATTGAAAGATCTTCTTGTCGCCTTGCCAGGTTCCGAGATAGGTCTGGGGGTCGGTGATGTTCAGAATCATCTCCAGATGGTCGTAGTCGACGCGACGGTAACGTTCTTCCACGGTCATCTGATCGCTGTGCGGGGAGCCGTATTGGTCGAGCCAGGTCGTGTCGGTGAAGCCGTTCGAGTTGACGACGAACGTATCTCCCTCCCAACGGCCGACGGCGTATCCGTGCCAACGCGTTTCCGAGTCGGCGCTCGGAAGTTTCCGCCCGTCGGTCCAGATGTCGCGCCACACGCGATTGTTCTGGAAGAACTGAATCACTTCCTCACTCGCGTGGGCAAACCTCATTCTCGCCGGCGCTGGGTTCCACAGGATTCGTGGAAAACCCGTCGGGTCACACCACCGGATCGGATCATTCCAGTCTTTTTCGTTCGGGGAACTTCCATTGCTCAATGCGGTGGCCTCTCCCGTCTTCGTCTTGCGAAAAATTTCCACACCCGCCGGCGTCATCTGCGGCCGATTGTTGCTCGTGGCGTTCAGAGCGCCGGCTGGCAGTCCGATGTTGGTGAGGTCCCAGAATCCGGACAGATCACGCGGGTCAAAAGGCTTGCTCGAGGCCGTCCCGCATGCGATTGCCGACGACGCTAGCGCTGCCATGAGGATCGCGCCCATCAAGCGATTTAGCATTCTCTAGAACTCCATTCGAGGAAGCCAAGGTTCCTTACTGCTCTTGCTCTGACGGGAGGCGTTTGTTGTCATCTCTCGGCCTCTGCACTTCCACCGTAGTGTAGCCCGGCTATGGGAAGAGTGCTCACGAGCACTCCGCCGCCTCCGCCCAAGGAACACCGGCTACCGCCTAGAACCCGGGCATCACG
>DASTFK010000426.1:0-5075 GCA_035719945.1 Nitrospira sp. | reverse complement strand
GGTGACGCCGCTGAATCGAGCAATCACGCTCCCCCAGGTACACGACGTGGCCGCGAGCATCCGCCGCAATCTGCACTTCGATGTGGCGAGGTTCTAGGAAATATCGCTCGAGATACACGCTGTCGTTGCCGAAGGTCGATTTGGCCTCCGCCTGGGCCGCCTGGAAGGCACGACCGAGCTCATCGGTACTGTTCACGACCCGCATGCCGCGCCCGCCACCGCCAGCCGCGGCTTTGATAATGACCGGATAGCCGATCTTAGTGGCGGCTTCCCGGGCCTCCTGTTCACTTTTGAGTTCTCCCGGGCTTCCCGGTGTCACCGGCAGTCCTCGGCGGGAGACGATCTCGCGAGCTTTGGCCTTATCACCCATCAAGGCGATGTTTTCAGAGGTCGGGCCGATAAATTTCACGCCAATGGATTCGCAGACTTCGGCGAAGTGCGCATTCTCGGAGAGAAACCCATACCCAGGATGGATGGCATCGGCGCCTGTGATTTCCGCAGCGCTGAGCACGTTGGGGATGTTGCGGTAACTCAGGGCCGACTCGGCCGGGCCCACACACAAGCGCTCGTCCGCGGCGCGGGCGTGCATGGAGCCGGCATCGGCCTCTGAATGGATGGCGACGGTTTTGATGCCGAGCTCTTTGCAGGCACGGATCACCCGCAGCGCGATCTCTCCCCGATTGGCGACGAGCACCTTCTTAAACACGTCGGCGTCCCTTCCATCGATGGAGGCACAGGGTGTGGCCAGGCTGAACGGGGGTGAAGCCGTCCCCGGGGCGATGGCGGGGCTGGTTGAGGGGCCGGGAGCGGCTAGAGCGAAGCTGAACGATCTGTGTCAACATCCGTGTTTCAAGGGGTGGCTTTCGGATCGATCAGGAAGAGTGCCTGACCGTACTCAACGGGCTTGGTGCTTTCCACCAGAATCTTCGTGATGCGCCCGTCCACCTCCGACTCAATCTCGTTCATCAACTTCATGGCTTCCACGATACACAAGACCTGTCCTTTTTTCACGTAATCGCCTTCTTCGACATAGGGATCGGCATCGGGTGAAGGCGACCGGTAGAAGGTACCCACAATCGGCGAGGTAATCGTAATATGTCCGGCGGCGACCTCCAGTAAATCGCTAGCCGGAACGGCTTGCTGGCTTGCAGCAGGGGCAGACGCCTGTCCGGACTCGCTGACGCTGGCCGACACGGTCTTGATCCCGATCTCATGCCGTACTCTGATGCGGACGCCAGCCCGTTCGATCTCGAGTTCGGTCAAGTGGTTGCGTTTCAGCAGATCGATCAGCTCTTGAATCTGCTTCGTTTGGGCTGCGGCATCCTGAGCGCTTTTGGTGCCGAAAGACCCTGGCAGCACGATGGGGGTTCCCGATATGCGGGCTTTGCGGGGCTTCTTCCGGCTCACCGAACGCGCTCCACATAGGCTCTGGTACGGGTGTCGATCTTGATGACCGTCCCGACTTCCAGATAGAGAGGGACTTTAATCGTTGCGCCTGTTTCGACGACGGCGGGTTTTGTGCCGCCTGACGCCGTATCCCCGCGAACACCGGGGTCGGCATCGACCACTTTCAGTTCGATGAAGATGGGCAGTTCGACATCGATCGGACGATGCTCGTAGACGAGGATTTTCACGTTCATGTTTTCTTTGAGGAGATCAGCGTTTTCGCCCAGCTGCCTTTTCTCAAAGGTCAACTGTTCGTAGGTGTCCGTGTCCATGAACGTAAAGTCGTGACCGGTCGCATAGAGGAATTGCATTTCTCGTTCTTCAAGATCCGGCTCCTCGAACCGTTCTCCAGACCGAAACGTTCGATCGAGCACGTTCCCCGACAGATAGCTCTTGAGCTTCGTCCTGACGAATGCCCCGCCTTTACCCGGTTTCACATGTTGAAATTCGACGATGTAGAATGGCTCGCCGTCGACCATGAGACGGACGCCGCCTCGAAAATCAGTGGTGGAAATCACTCGTTGCCCCCTTCACCGCAGATCGGAATGAATGATGGGTACGCTGCTATCGTGATGCACTTTTCTGCCGGCGGGACCCCGGCGAAGGCTTTTTGAGCTTTCTTTGGGCTGATAAATGCTCATGCAGGCCGCGCAGAGCAAGCAGGTAGCCGGTGGGCCCCAATCCTGAAATCTGCCCCAAGGCTACTCCGGCCACGTGTGAATGATGACGGAATGGTTCCCGCTGGTGGATGTTCGACAGATGAACCTCAACGGTGGGCAAGCCCACTGCCGCAATAGCGTCCCGAATCGCGATACTGGTATGGGTGTAGGCGGCAGGATTGATGATAATCCCTTGATACCCGCTTCCACTCTCTTGGATCCAGTTGACGAGTTCCCCTTCGCTATTGGACTGTCGAATGTCGACTTCCACGGCCAGATCCTGGGCGAGCTTGATCACGGCCGAGTCAATGCTGTCCAATGACTGGCTGCCATAGACGGACTGCTCCCTGGTGCCGAGCAGGTTCAGGTTGGGTCCATGTAACACGAGTATCCGGAGCATGCTTCAACCGATGTTTATAGCTGGCGGTGTTCTTGCCGGCAGTTCAGGAGAGCGGCATTGTAACAGGCTGGCAATGAGTGGTCAAACTATCGAATATATTGGAAATTTATGGGTTCGAGCCGGATGTTTGCCGATCGCGTCGTTGTCGTTCGAGGGAGCGCAACCAGGACTCGAGCTGTGCAATCGTTGCGGCATGACCGGTAGCGCGTTCCACGCTGTCTGCCGATTTCAGCTGAAGATCACCAGTCATCTGCGCTCGTAATGAGTTGTCTGCTGCGTCCGGATGGTTGGGGACAGCCGGTGCCGGCTGTGGGTCTTGGCCAACAGTGGAAGACTTGCGCGGCGAGAACGTCTCTCTGGCCGGTACAGCATCCTGTACTCCTAACGAGGCTTGGACGGACAGCGCTTCCTCGTCCTTGGGGTTCATGGAGAGGATCACACGAGAGGATTTCATCGCTTCTTGCGTCAGACCTTGATCGGCATAGATTTTCATTAAGGTCCGATGGGCGCGGAGATTCTCCGGACTCAACTTGATCGCTCCCTCAAGGACTGCCCTGGCCTTGGTCGCTTGGTTCAACTGATCAAAGGCCCGGCCCAAGACGACCATCGCGGTGATAAAGCCCGGATACTGCTTCAACCCGGCTTCCAACACACTGACCGCCTCCTCACACATGCCGACCTTGCAATATTCTTCGGCTAACGGGAGGAAGGCTTTGGAATGAGGATCTTTGGCAAGCTGAGTGGCGAGCCGGTCGATCTCCATCGCATTCGCAGCATGTTTTTGAGGGGCCATCGTCTACCGTTTCTTCAAAGGGGTGAGCCACCGCTGCGCGGCGTTCAGAATGTCATCCGCCATCTCTCGCTTGGACTTGAGGGGCAGGTCGGTGATCCGACCGTCCCGCTCGATCAAGGTAGCGGCATTCTGATCGCTGTCGAATCCCGCCCCTGGGCGGGTCACGTCGTTGGCGACGATCACATCGAGACCCTTGGAACTCAGCTTGGCCTTGGCATGTGTCAGGAGGTCGTGGGTTTCCGCAGCAAAGCCGACGAGCACCTGTGTGGTGCGCCGGGCGGACAACGCGGCTAAGATGTCGGTCGTCTGCTCGAGATCAATGGTCGTTATCGGCTTGCCGCGCTTTTTCAATTTCAGTTCGGCCGCGTGCTTCGGTCGAAAATCGGCCACAGCGGCGGCCATGACGACGACGGTCGACCAACTCAATCGAGTGCTCATGTGCTTGGCCATCTCCTCGGCGGTCTCCACGGGGACCACTTCCACTCCCCGCGGCGGAGGAAGGGACGTCGGACCGCTGATCAGCACCACCTGCGCCCCGCGCGTGGAGGCTGCTTCGGCGATGGCATAACCCATCTTTCCCGACGAACGGTTGGAAATATAGCGGACGGGATCGATCGGTTCTTGGGTTGGCCCCGCAGAGAGCAGCAGGCGCTGTCCTTCCCAGTCCCGTCTGGGCGTCAGCGCAGAGCAGACACCCGCCAGAATACGCTCTTCCTCAGCGAGTCGGCCTTGCCCCAAACGCCCGGATGCAAGCGCTCCTTCTTCCGGATCGATGACGATGACTCCCCTCGCGCGCAGCGTCTGCACATGGCCCTTCACGGTCGGATGAGACCACATGCCGCCGTCCATCGCCGGAGCGCAAATGAGCGGACAGTGAACCGTCAACAGCATCGTCGAAAGAAGATCATCGGCGATGCCCAGCGCCGCTTTCGCCAGAAAATTGGCGGTAGCCGGTGCCACGAGAATGGCATCGGCTTTTTCCGGCAGCGAGAGGTGCTTCATTTCCTGGTGCGCCTCAAAGAGGCCGGTCACGACCGGCCGGCCCGAGAGTACCTCGAACGTCAAGGGAGTGATGAACTTGGTGGCCGCACGGGTCATGGCCACATCGACCGTCGCACCTTCGCGGACCAAGGCCCGCAGCAAGCTGACCGCCTTATAGGCGGCGATGCTGCCGGTGACGCCGAGCACCAGGCGTGCTCCCCCAAGCATCGGACGTCTCGAGTTCTCGGTCATACCCTACTCTTCGGATTCGGCTGGAGCGGGCTTGGGACTGTCGTCCACATACACGCTGAGTTCCTTCTTGATTTCCCGGGCGTCCTCGCCGGTCATCATGGCCATACGCTCAGTCTCGCCCTCCTTGCCCCGCTTCGCTTCCTTCATGGCGTCCCTCGCGTCTTTGCCGACCAGGTATTTGGCTTCGCCCCTGAGCACTTCATCGAGCGCAATCGTCGTTTCCTTGGTGAACCGCGAAGCCCCGAAGGGGCGCGACCCCTGCACGATGTGCTTCGCCCGTTGGGCGGCCACGATGACCAAGCGGTGGCGGGAATCGAACTCATCCGGGGTATACTGCGGCAGCAGACTGAGCATATCGATCATGGATTCCGTACTCCCTTATGGTTAGGGGAGATCTTTTCGATCTCCGGGTTTGGCTTCGTCATCAAGGATAAAGTTATTCTCGATCCAGGCCATGTTCAAGCGTTTCGTTTTCAACCGCTCACCGAGAAAAATGTTTTCCAGATCACGTAGTGAGCGGGTGAGATCGTCGTTTTTAACGATG
>DASTFK010000425.1:0-4720 GCA_035719945.1 Nitrospira sp. | reverse complement strand
CCGTTGAATACGGTCAACGTGAAAAGCCGGGTCGATGGACAACTCATGAAGGTGCTCTTCCAGGAAGGACAGATCGTTCAAAGCGGCGAACTGCTGGCCCAGATTGATCCCCGCCCGTTCGAGGTGCAGTTGGTTCAAGCCGAAGGGCAAATGGCGCGCGACCAGGCGCAATTGAAAAACGCCAAGCTGGACTACGAACGGTATAAAGGACTGTACCAACAAGGTTTCGTTCCCAAGCAGCAGTTGGATACGCAAGATGCCATAGTCCGTCAATCGGAAGGGATCGTGAAAACCGATCAAGGGCAGATCGACAATGTGAAGCTGCAATTGGTTTACAGCCGGATCACAGCACCGATCAGCGGCCGTGTCGGCCTGCGGCTAGTGGACCAGGGCAACATGGTCCGTGCGAACGACAGCAACGGACTGTTGGTCATTACCCAACTGACGCCTATTACCGTGGTTTTCACAATTCCCGAGGACAATCTGCCGGCGGTCCTGGAACGGCTGAAGGCCGGCCAGCAATTGACCGTAGACGCCTTTGACCGTGAACAGAAAAACAAACTCGCGACCGGGACGCTGTTGACCGTTGATAACCAGATCGATCCCAACACGGGCACCGTGCGGCTGAAGGCCGTCTTCCCCAACGAAGACGGGGCCCTGTTTCCCAATCAGTTCGTCAATGCGCGGCTGTTGTTGGAGGTGAAGCACGCGGTGACCCTTGTCCCGTCCGCTGCCGTCCAACGGGGGGCCAAAGGCACCTTCGTGTACGTGGTAAAGGAGGACAAGACGGTCGCCGTCCGGCCTGTGACCCTCGGCGTATCACATGGCGAGGACGCCTCCATCAACTCCGGCCTTGCGCCGGATGAACTCGTCGTCGTGGATGGGACTGAGAAACTGCGCGAGGGCAGCAAAGTCGAAGTACGGAACCGGAATGAGAAACCCGCCGCCCAGGCCGAGGCGCCGTCTGCCACCGCCTCGCCGCCCAGAGGAAACGCCCCGTGAACCCATCGCGCCTGTTCATCATGCGGCCGGTGGCGACCGCGCTGACCATGGTCGCCATCCTGATGGCCGGCGTGATCGCATACCGCCAGTTGCCTGTCTCCGCGCTGCCTCAGATCGATTATCCGACCATTCAAGTGCTCACTTTCTACCCCGGCGCGAGCCCCGATGTGATGGCGTCGTCCGTCACGGCGCCGCTCGAACGGCAATTTGGACAGATGCCGGGACTCAATCAGATGACGTCGACAAGTTCCGGCGGTAGTTCCGTTGTCACGCTGCAGTTTTCGCTGGATCTGAGCCTGGACATCGCCGAACAACAAGTACAGGCGGCGATCAACGCGGCATCAACGTTTCTCCCGCGCGACATCCCGAGTCCGCCGATCTACAGCAAGGTCAATCCGGCCGACGCACCCATTTTGACGCTGGCCCTGACTTCTCCCACGTTGCCGCTGTCCCAGATCGAAGATCTGGCGGAGACGCGGTTCGCGCAAAAGATCTCACAACTGTCGGGCGTCGGCTTGGTTAGCCTCGGCGGCGGACAGCGTCCGGCCGTACGCATTCGCGCCAACCCCCGGGCGCTATCGGCCTACGGACTGACGCTCGAGGATTTGCGGGCAGCCGTGGCTGCAGCCAACGTCAACCAGGCCAAAGGCGCCTTCGACGGCCCCCGGCGGTCATCCATCATCAATGCCACCGATCAATTATTGTCGAGCCGCGAATATGAGCCGCTCATCATCGCCTATCGTAATGGCGGCCCGGTGCACGTCTCCGACGTGGCGGAGGTCTCCGATGACGTCGAGAACGTGAGACAAGCGGCCTGGATGAACGAGACCCAGGCGGTGCTTGTTAATATCCAGCGGCAGCCGGGCGCGAACGTCATTGAAGTCGCCGACCGCATCAAGAAGCTCCTGCCTCAACTGCAGAGCACCCTGCCCTCCTCCGTGCAGGTGACCGTCTTGACCGACCGGACGACGTCGATCCGCGCCTCGGTCCGCGACGTCCAGTTTGAACTCATGCTCGCAGTCGCGCTCGTCGTCTTGGTCATTTTTCTATTCCTCCGCACCCTGTCGGCCACCGTCATTCCCGCCGCGGCCGTTCCCCTGTCGCTAATCGGCACCTTCGCCGCGATGTACCTGATGGGATTCAGCCTGAACAATCTGACGCTGATGGCGCTCACGATTTCCACCGGATTCGTCGTCGACGATGCGATCGTCATGATCGAGAACATTTCTCGGTACATCGAGCGCGGCGATTCGCCGCTGCAAGCCGCGCTCAAGGGATCCCAACAGATTGCGTTCACCATTCTTTCGCTATCTATTTCGCTCATTGCCGTGCTGATCCCGCTCCTGTTCATGGGCGACGTCGTCGGCCGGCTGTTCCGGGAATTCGCCGTGACGCTGAGCATGACCATCGTGATTTCGGCCGTCGTCTCACTGACCTTGACACCGATGATGTGCGCCCGCCTACTCCGCTACCGACGCGACACGGAGCAGAACGCGTTTTATCGATGGTCTCAGACCGTCTTTGATCGGACGATCGCCGCCTATGGGCGGACCCTTCGCTGGGTGCTCAATCACCAACCGGCGACATTGACCGTCGCGGTCCTCACCCTCGTGATCACAATTGTAATGTACGTCGCCATCCCGAAGGGGTTCTTCCCCGTGCAGGACACAGGCGTGCTCCTCGGCATTTCGGAGGCGCCTCAATCTATTTCCTTCCTCGCCATGGTCGAGCGCCAACAGGCGCTGGCTGCCGCCATCCTCGCGGATCCGGCCGTCGCGAGCCTGTCCTCCTTTATCGGAGTGGACGGCATCAACACGACGCTCAACAGTGGACGGCTCCAGATCAATCTCAAGCCCTTCGACAAACGCCGGGAGAGCGCGCAGGACGTGATTTTGAGGCTGCAGCAGGCAGCCACCGCCGTCGACGGCATTACGTTGTATCTTCAGCCGATTCAGGACCTGACGGTCGAAGACCGCGTCAGCCGTACGCAGTATCAATATACGCTGGAAGACGCGGACCCCAAGGAATTGAGCCGGTGGGCACCTGCCTTGGTCGAGGAACTACAGAAACTGCCGGGATTGCGCGATGTCAGTAGCGATCAGCAGGACCAGGGCCTGGCTTCGCTGTTGGTGATCGACCGGAGCACGGCCTCCCGTCTTGGCATTACGCCGCAACTGATCGCTGACACTCTCTACGATGCCTTCGGACAACGGCAGGTGTCCACGATGTTTACCCAGTTGAACCAGTACCGGGTGGTGCTCGAGGTCATGCCGGAATTTCAGAACGGCCCCCAAGCGCTGCAGTTCCTGGACATCCGTTCGTTGACCGGAGGCCAGGTGCCGTTGAACGTGTTTACTCAATTTTCCGAGACCACCACGCCGTTGGTCATCAGCCGCCAAGGGCAGTTTCCTTCGGTGACGCTGTCGTTCAATCTGGCTCCGGGCCATTCGCTCGGTAATGCCGTCAACGCAATCGAGCAGGCCGCGGAACGCATCGGCCTGCCCCCTAGCGTTCATGGGAGCTTCCAGGGCACCGCTCAGGCGTTTCAGGCCTCCTTGGGACACGAAACGTGGCTGTTTCTCGCAGCGCTTGTGACGGTGTACATCGTGCTCGGCATCCTCTACGAGAGCTATATCCATCCGCTCACCATTCTCTCGACGCTTCCCTCCGCTGGCGTCGGCGCGCTGGTAGCGCTGATGCTGTTCAACACTGAATTCAGCGTGATTGCGCTGATCGGCATCATTCTGCTGATCGGCATCGTGAAAAAAAATGCGATCATGATGATCGACTTCGCGCTCGATGCAGAGCGCAAGGACGGCAAACCGCCGACCGAAGCGATCTACGAGGCCTGTCTCCTTCGCTTCCGGCCGATCATGATGACGACCATGGCCGCCCTGCTCGGCGCACTGCCCTTGGCGATCGGGTCGGGCGTCGGCTCGGAATTGCGGCATCCGCTCGGCATTGCCATCATCGGTGGTCTTATCCTTAGTCAGGTGCTGACGCTCTATACCACGCCCGTCGTCTATCTGGTGTTTGACCGGTTGGCCCGCCGCATCAATGCCCGCCGCATCTCAGAGCCGCAGGCGCCACTTTTGACCCCAGGCTCAGCATGAATATTACGGCGACCTTTATTCATCGTCCTGTCGCGACGACCCTCCTGACGATCGGCGTCACGCTCGTGGGCATCGTCGCATTCCGTTTTCTTCCCGTCGCCGCGCTCCCTCAGGTGGAGTTTCCAACCATCAACGTTGGCGCCAACCTTCCTGGAGCCAGCCCCGAAACCATGGCGACGTCGGTGGCGGCTCCCCTCGAACATCAGTTCGCACGAATTGCCGGTGTCACTGAAATGACGTCGACCAGCATGCTCGGCTCAACCGGCATTACACTTCAATTCGAACTGAGTCGCGACATCAACGGCGCCGCCAGGGACGTCCAGGCCGCGATTGTCGCCGCACGCGCCGATTTGCCGGCAACCCTTCCGACACGTCCTTACTTTTATAAGGTGAATCCGGCCGACGCGCCCGTTCTCATCCTTGGCCTGACGTCGGATATCGTGAGCCGCGGGCAGATGTACGACGTCGCGAGCAGCATCCTCCAGCAGAAACTCGCGCAGATCGAAGGGGTCGGCCTCGTCCATGTGGGCGGCGGCTCGCTCCCAGCCGTGCGCGTCGACCTTAACCCAACGGCCCTAAACAAGTACGGCATCGGATTAGGCGAG
>DASTFK010000424.1:0-3920 GCA_035719945.1 Nitrospira sp. | reverse complement strand
AGAAACGGGAGGAGCAGTAACCAAGGCGATACCCGAAACATCATTTCAGCCTCCCTTCATCAACCATAAAACCCACCACCAACGGCTTTTGCCCGGTGTACTTCGGGTTGGATCGTCTCCTTCCTGCTGAAGGCGGGACCGATTCGGCCAGTTGTTGCGCGAAGTAACCGGCGGCTACGACGTTTTGTTCGCCTGGATGATGCGGAAACGTACTTCGTCCGCTTGCGTGTAGGCGGAGGTCCGTTCGCCGGCGAACAGGCCGCAACGGTAGAGACCGGGCGTCCAGCCCCGTTCAGGAGGCGTCAATCGGAAATAGCCTGATTGATCACTCATGGCCATGAGTACGTGGTCCTGCGCGATCATCCGCGGATGTCCCATCGCTTCCGCCGTTTCCAGGAAACACTGGGTGGCGAGGGGCACGGCGTCATAGGAGTCGGACACGAGCCGGAAGACCAGATAGATTTCCGGCTGCGTGGTGGGGAAACTGTCGCTGGGATTGAGGGGAATAAAGTCGTGCTGGCCGGTGGGCAGATCATCGCGCATCACTTTGTCTGCCGGAATGACGAAGCGAAACCAGCTGAAATCAGCGTCCCGTCCCACTAATGTCCCTCCCGTATCCAACGCCCGCTCGGGCTTAAGCCGGTTCAACACTTCCTCCACTTCCGGCTTGGTCGGGCCTGCGTCAGGATTCGTGCGGGCCTGAAGTGAAGTCGATTCCGGTTGCAGTCCAGCCTCCAGCGCGGCCATTTCGGCGGGGACGTGCGGGCGGACCTTTTCCAACCAACGCAAGATTGTGTTCTTGTCCAACACGCGGGTGCCCGGGGGAAGCGCGTTGTCCTTGTTCTGAAGATCGAACAGCACGGCCTTCTCATAGAGCGTGTGAAAGTGCAGGTATGCCTCTTCCCACCTTCCCAATTCCACGAGACACTGCCCCATCCGGAAGACGATGTCCGAGTACTGGTCTTCCGTCGGATCGAGATCGGAGACCTTGCCGAAGACGGGGAGGGCTTCTTCGCATTTGCCCAGCTGCATCAGGGTTAGGCCGAATTGATGGGTGGCTGATGGATCGCGCGGATTCAATTCCAGCAGTTTCCGATACATCGGCTCGGCTTCTCTGTAGCGGCCGGCGACAAATAATCTCCATGCGTCCGCGCGCATGAGCGCCCACTGCTTCAATTGATCCGGGGTGATGTCCTTCGGTGTAAATACGGGATCGAAGCGCCGCCCGCGGTCCTGCGAATGTCCATGAAAGACCGTCACGAGCGTATGAGCGGGCAGTTCAAGCGGTGAGCCCGGCGGGATGCGATCGAGGACGTATTGCACATCGCTCGAGGCGCCTTCGTAATCCAAGACATCAAAGCGGGCGCGGGCCAAGGCCAATCGCCACGCATACATCTCCGGCGCGAGGGTGACCGCCTGCTTGTATGATTCAAGAGAGGCTTCGAGGCGATCGAGTTTTCGGAGTTCGCGTGCAAGACGAAAATGAATGAGAGGATTCTGGGTGTCGATCGACGCAATGCGTCGAAGCTCTTCAATCGACTCGTCCCCGTATCCGGACCGGACCAACAGGCTCCACTTGGCCCATCGCACATCCAGGGCTGTGGGCTGCCGGCCAAGCACGGTGTCATACGCTTCAAGGGCTTGCTGGGAAGCGCGAGAGGTCGCCAGGATGTCGCCGCGGAGCTTGTGAAGTGTCACCGCACCGGGATTCGCCTCGATGCCTTGATCGAGCGCTTCAAGTGCCGGCGTGATCGCGCCGCTCTCCCAATCCGTTTTGGCTCGATCGACGATCTGCCGGTCTGAGAGCTCCTGCGAGTCGCCCGCAATTCCAGACACCGCTGGCAGGAACGACCACAGGCAGTAGAGTGGCAGCCACAGCAGTCGGCGTCGGAAGAACGCTTGGTGCGTCCGCGTGTCTGGCATGCCCATTCCCAGGGTCGTGAAGGGTTGGATGGCGTCGCAGCACCATTATATCGTAGGAATCGTCCGTCGCCTACCACCTCTCACGATCACAATTCTTTCGACCAGAAGATGAAAAACCCGTTACGGCCCGGCAGCGGTGGACCACCCCCATGGTCGCTGTAAATCCCAAAATTGTAGCTGTAGTTGATTTCTATTTGTGAGCCCCACGGAGCTCCAGTCACGACGCCGCCGCCCACCGCGGGCATGGCATCCATTTGAAATTTGATAGAGCCGTCAGGCTGAAATCGTGCCTGTTCTACGAGGCCCCATGAACCGCGAATGTAGGGATAAATAAAGAAGATCGGTTCGTAACGATATTCGAGATGGCCGATGCCGTATTTTCGTGGATATAATTCGTTAAAGGCGACGCTGGGCATCATGGGCAGAGCCAACGCCTCCCATTCATAGCCGGTCGGCCGCCCAGGCAGGCGGAAGGTCGAAAACCGGTCAAGGTGCTGCCCGATGCCCGCATAGACCGAGGCTACCAGCCGATGCCGCTCACTGTTGACGAACGGCACACCCGCCGCGCCGACGGCAAACACGCTTCCCATCAAGTACTCGTGCTCGTCTGAAAGCCCCAGCGGAGGGCCTCCCCAGGCGCTCCACTTGGCGCGGTGCCCGTAAATAAAATCACCGCCAAATGCAAAGCCCCGATGCGGGAGCTCCATCAGATTGCGTTCCAACGCATCCCGGCGGATGCGCGCGTGTACGCGCCCCTCATAGGTATCCTCGGGCACGATGAAGTTCGGGCTCGACTTGCTCGTGCCCTTGAACCACCGATAGCCCGGTTCATAGGTTAAGGACAGCTCCAGCGCGTTGTCCTGATGGCCAGGATCCAACAGTTTCCGATAGGCGATCCCCAACCCTCCGAACACGTAACTCCATTCCACTTCGACCTCTCGGATGATTTGCCCTTCGACATATTCCGATCGGCCGAGCGGAATGATCATCGTATTTAACGTCATCCGAAGCTCCCAGCCGCTGGACGAGTGCGACCCGACGTTGTACGTCAGGTCGTTCACCGGACCGGAAAAGGTTCCGCGAAAGCGCTGTTTCAAATCATCCGAATTGCGCCACACATACAAGGCGCCGAACGGCAATATCTGGTAGAACGTCGGGCCGTTGGGAAGGTACTCCACTCCGAAGCTTGCGGCGGTGACATTTTTGCGATCACGGGCCGCGACCTTGACCGGCTCGCCCATCACTTCGGTATCGAACTCTTCACCGGCCAGCGGCGTCGGCGTCTCTTCTTCCTCGCCATAAGCCGGGGGAATAGGGACAAACACAAAGACAGCTGTCAAGAAGGCGGCAAGGGCAACCGGAAGTGGGAGCCTGCCGGCAGCGAGCTGATCCGGAAACAGCAGCTTGTTCATCGATTCAGCATCCGTTACGGTAGGAATCGCAGGCACTAGGGATCGCCCTAGGTGGGGGTACGGCATTGTGATTGTGCCAGTGGAAGGGAGCCGGGCAACCAACGGAGGAACAGCAGCATGCTTGACGTTATTCTGTATCAGCCGGAGATTCCACCAAATACGGGGAACATCATACGGCTCTGTGCCAATACGGGGGTGCGACTCCACCTCGTAAAACCCTTGGGATTCTCTCTAGACGACCGGCAGATGCGGCGGGCAGGCTTGGACTATCACGAGTATGCGACGGTCGAGGTTCATGACGATTGGCCGAGTTGCGCGGCGCACTTCCTGGAGAGACGGCTGTTCGCGGTCTCAACAAAAGGTGCCCAGCGGTACGATCTCAATCGCTATGGCGCCGGCGACGTCTTCTTGTTCGGTCCAGAAACCAGAGGATTACCGGCAGAGTTGCTCGCCCAGTTTTCCCCTGAGTGCCGTATCCGCCTGCCTATGCTGGCGGACAGTCGCAGTTTGAATCTCTCCAACGCGGTGGCAGTGATCGTCTATGAAGCCTGGCGGCAATTGGATTTCGGAACCGCGGTCTAATTG
>DASTFK010000423.1:0-4816 GCA_035719945.1 Nitrospira sp. | reverse complement strand
ATAATCTGGATCTTTTGGAACCAGCCTAAAGCCCATTGCTTCCAGCATCGGAGACAGTTCAGCCGGCACGTTTTCCACGCGGCTGACGGTGCTGGCCCCGTTCCAGCGGTGCATGAGGGAGAATGCCTCGCGAAACGGCCGCTCGAGGGACCCCTTGGCAAGCGGCGGCAACGGCATGAACCACCCGCTCGGCGATTGAACGAACAGACAGAGAGCGCCGTGGAGATCGATCCACCAGTACGGCAGCAACGCGTTCCACAGATAGTGATACGGAGCCGAATAGGCGGCGAGAGTCCCGTTGAAACCAGGTTGCTTCATGGCCTCCGTTAGGCGCGACAGATCCTCCCAGAGGAGACGGCGAAGCGGTTGTCCCCAGCGGGCGATGACCGCCCGGGTCAGCGCAGGGAGCGAAGATAACTGCACCACGTCTTCTTGAAAGCGACCAACCAGTCTCGGATGTTGGGTGATCTGTTCCACGATGGCGGGTTGCTCCAGCATCCTCATCACGTAATCGGCGTGGCGGCGAATAGATTCCGGCACTTGCACTTCCATGAATGGACATTTCCTGTCCCATCCGAGGACTATCTCATTATGAGCGGTGTTCCACATAAGAGCCAGGGGATAGAGCTGGCAATCGAGCGGTCGATGGTCGTAGATGCGGCAGGTACCGCGCTCGCTCTCAAACGCGGGGCAGTGAAACCCTTCTCCGTTTGCATCCGGCATCAGGGCTACCTGACTGCCTTGCATGTCCGGGAACGCGGCAGCCGGCAGGCCGTGCTCGACCGCCCGAGCGATCTCCTCACCGGTGAAATATGGCCGCAGAACGCTGTCGGGGTCCGGGAACCGGCAGCAAATCTCACAGCTGAAGCATGCGCTGCTCGGGACGAGTTGGGGGAGGATTTTGGGTGCAGGGGTCACAAGCGAGACCTTCTTCGCGATCAGCGCAGTCATGAGGAATTCCGCAGGGATGCCACATTCTAGCACCATTCCCAAAACACTCAAATCCTTGACCGAAAGTGCCCTCACTGGAATACTGGTCGCAGTCTCGCTGCTCATTCGCGCAAGACAACGATGGCACTCCCCCCGAAAGGACCACAATACGATCCACAACTGTTGCTGAACTCGCAGCCGGTGATCATTACAGTCATCGATCCCGTCACGTACAAGGTCGTCTTTCAGAACCAGACGTCTCAAGACAAATTCGGCGACATTTCCAACGTTACCTGTCATGAGAAAATTGCGGGGTGTGCGACGCCCTGCGCCTTCTGCAAAATGCCGGAAGCCGTCGAGACCGGCAAACCCACGGCCAGCGAAGTCCCCCTGCCAAACGACGAGCATCTCCTGGTTCAATGGGCGCAGGTCCAAACGTCGAACGGCCAGACGCATGTCGTGGAAACGATTACGGACATCACGGCGATCAAACGCCAGCAGTCGGAAGCCGAAGGACTGGTCAAGAAGCTGTCCAACACCAACCGGGATCTCATGCAGGCCAACCAGCTGTTGCGCGACCAGTCCATCCGCGACAGCTTGACCGGTCTCTACAATCACTCACATTTTCAAGAAACACTGGCCCAACTTTGCGCATTGGCGCTCCGGTCAATGCGTCCGCTATCGCTCCTGTTCATCGACCTCGACGATTTCAAGCAGATCAACGATGTGTATGGTCACACAATGGGAGACCAGGTCCTCCGCGAATTGGGCTGGCTCCTGGATAGCCAGCAGGCACCAGGGCGAAGCATGGCACGAGCCAGCGATTTTTCCGCCCGCTATGGCGGGGAAGAGTTCGCACTGATTCTCCCGGATGCCTCCATGGACGGCGCTCTCAGTGCCGCCGAACGGCTCCGCCACCGTGTGATGACGTTGACCATGCTCCCCGAGTTGACGGCACTCAACACTCGTCCCTTCGCCCTCACCTGCAGCATCGGTGTCGCAACCTATCCCATTCACGCGTCCATTCCCTCCGATCTCATCGTCGCCGCAGACACAGCCCTATACACGGCAAAGACTGCCGGCAAGAATTGCGTACGCATGGCCTTACCAGCAAACCCCTCTCCATCCGTCGTCGCGCCCCTTGTAGGTTCCTAGGGGGCGTGTTACGATTCTTTCATCTTGACGTACCTGGTATGAACGCACCCCCTGTCTGATTTGGCTACCTCCGACCTGCTGTACCGCTATTCCAGCATCCGTGATGCACTGATCGAGGCGGGACTTTTCACGCCTCAACTTGACGGATCCTCCGTTGAGAAATCTCGCCAAGAAACCGGTCATACGTCGTGGCGCATCGGCTTGAATCCGTTACCGCTTTCGACTGACCAACTGGCGTTTTTTCAGGAATTAGGGACACAACTTTTACGGTTTTACCGCGCGCTGAACCACCTCTATCTGGAGAGCGCGCGAGGCACTCAGCCGTCGTGGGTCGCGTCATGGCTCGATCAAGGCAAACCGGAGGCCTTGGTGACATACAGCCGGATGAAGCGGTTCCGTGCCGATCTGCCCGGAGTCATCCGGCCGGATATCATCCCGACACAGGACGGCATGGTCATCACCGAACTGGACTCTGTTCCCGGGGGCATCGGCTTAAACGCCTGCATGTCCCAGCTCTATGCCCGCCCTTCTGCTTCCCCGTCCACGCTCACCCCTCATCCTCCTCAACTCGTCGGCGGCCCTGACGGCATGATCGAGGGGTTCGCTGCGATGCTGCGGTCTCAGTCGGCTCAACCTGAGGGACTGGTTGCGATCGTGGTGTCTGAAGAGGCGAAGGACTACCGTCCGGAGATGACGTGGATGGCCAGGGAATTGACCGCCCGGGGGCTCGAAACGCATTCTATCGAGCCCCGGCAAGTTCGATTCACCGAAGAAGGGTTGCGGCTCGTGGAAGCGGGCGACCGCCCGATCGGCCTGATCTATCGGTTCTACGAGCTCTTCGACCTGCCCAACATTCCCAAGAGCGAGTTGATTCAATACGCGGCGAAAAAGGGCTTCGTCTCGGTGACACCTCCGTATAAGCCGGCGCTGGAGGAGAAATCCGCTTTCGCGCTTCTCCACCACCCGGTGCTGGCCCCCTATTGGCGGACCGAGTTGGGCGAGGAATTGTTTGTGCACTTAACGACCATCATGCCGCGGACCTGGGTATTGGATCCTGCGCCAGTGCCGCCCTCCGCTGTGATCCCGGGTCTCTCGATCGGCGGCCGGGCGGTGACGAATTGGAGCGATCTTGCCGCCGCGACACAAAAGCAGAGGCATTTTGTCCTGAAGCCGTCCGGATTTTCCGAACTGGCCTGGGGCAGCCGCGGAGTTTCGGTTGGCCATGACCTCCCGCAACACGAATGGACCGCCGCCATCGAAGCGGCACTCGCGGCGTTTCCGCGCACTCCGTATGTCTTGCAGGAATTTCATAAAGGCCGGCAATACCAGATCGATTATTTCGATGCGCATACCGGAGAGATACGGACGATGGCGGGACGAGCAAGACTGTCGCCCTATTATTTTGTGACTGGCGAAACAGCGGAACTGGCTGGTATTCTGGCCACCGTCTGTCCTGCAGATAAAAAGGTCATCCATGGCATGAAAGATGCGGTCATGGTGCCCTGTGCGGTCGCGGAAGAGCCGATCGGCACTGTCAATCCTCATACCTGAGCCTCTATGTCGATGACCCTTTATCATGTTCACTGGTGCCCGGAATGTGAGGTCGTGCGTCAAAAACTGGCCGAACTGCGACTGTCCTACAAGGACGTCGTCGTCCCGGACCTTCGGCCGCAACGCAAGGAAGTGTTTGCCGTATCGGGGCAGTATTATGTCCCCGTCCTCCAGGACGGCGACGTCGTGTTGAGCGAGACGGACGCCATTCTCGCCCACTTGGAGAGCAAGGCGGAAGCTGGTCGTCCGGCGAACGGGTAATCGGTCGGACGACCGGTACTCGTGGCCGCAATCAAGGAGCATCCATGGAAGAGTGGAGACGCATTCTCGCCGAGAGCATCGTGAAGCCCAAGGACCTGGCCGACCGCTTTGGGCTGGACGAACAGGAGATTGAAGCCATCGTCGGTCCTTATCCGATGCGGATCACTCCGACGGTGCTCGGCACCATGAAGGAGAAGGGGGATGCGATCTGGAAGCAGGTAATTCCGGATTCTGCTGAGTTGGAGGATATCGATGCCGAAGACGATCCGCTCGAAGAAGACCTGATGAGCCCGGTTCCTCACTTGGTTCACCGCTACCCCGATCGCGTCCTGCTCATGGTCACCAATCAATGCCCGATCTACTGCCGCTTTTGCACTCGAAAGCGTTTGGTGGGCAAACCGGGATTTCTCAAAAAGGGTGACCTGGACCGCGCCATCACCTATCTACGGGAACATAGCGAGGTTCGTGATGTGATTCTCTCGGGCGGGGACCCTCTGCTCCTTCCGGACCATCTCCTCGAGCGGATTTTGAAGGCGTTGAGAACCATTCCCCACCTGGAATTGATCCGGCTGGGCTCACGGGTGCCAGGCACCCTGCCGGAACGCATCACTCCGAAGTTGTGCGCCATCGTCAAGAAATACCACCCCATTTATATGAACCTGCATTTCAACCATCCGGACGAGCTGACTCCGGAGGTGAAGGCGGCGTGCGGCATGTTGGCAGATGCAGGCGTTCCGTTGGGTGCACAAACGGTGCTTCTCAAAGGCGTCAACGACGATCCCGACATCATGAAACGGCTCGTCCACCAACTCCTGCTGGCGCGCGTGAAACCGTACTATCTCTATCAAGCGGACCTGACCAAGGGCACCAACCACTTTCGTACAAGCATCGAGACGGGGCTGAACATCATCAAAGCGCT
>DASTFK010000422.1:0-6402 GCA_035719945.1 Nitrospira sp. | reverse complement strand
CTGCGGCAGCTGGGTCCGGAGATCGAACTCCGACTCCACCCGGTTATCCACCGGAAAAAACTTGCTGATCGCAGGTCGGGATTGCGCCGTCGTCACCAGCATAGCCCGTGACCTGTCGCCTGCAGTGCCGTCAGCCTGGACTTCCATGACGGCCGTGCCCGCGAGGATGTTCAACCAGGAGATGTCATAGGTCAGCCGCTCTCCGGTTTGGACCGCCTGGACTGACGCGCCAGCCGCGCCTGCTAGGGAGCCAGAGGTCCCTCCCAAGAGCAGACAGATCAACGCATACCAACACCATAGAGGAATCATGATGACAAGTGTGTGTGTTCGCAGAGAGGGTTAAGAGTGCATCATGCGTTTAACCGCGGCCAATTCTCCCTCCACAGCGGCCCTGATGGCCTTGAGGCGGTCAGCGGATGCGGCTTCGAAGCGCAGGACCAATGCCGGTTGCGTGTTGGAAGCCCTGATTAGGCCCCAGCCGTCCTGAAAGACGGCTCGCACCCCGTCGATCGTCACCACCTCACGGATGATGTCCTTGCCTGGGCCGATGGGCTGGCGGGAGCGGGCGTAGCCGGCCAGGCGCTCCTGGACCTGCTTGACCAATTCGAATTTGATCGTATCCGGGGTATCCACGCGAATCTCAGGGGTCACCGCCGTGTCAGGCAGGTCGGCGACCAGCGAAGACAGCGGCTTTCCGGTTTTGGCAAGAATTTCAACCAGACGGCAAGAGGCATAAATCGCATCGTCATAGCCGAAATACCTGTCGGCAAAAAACATGTGCCCGGACATTTCTCCAGCCAACACCGCATGTTCGCTCTTCATCTTGGCTTTGATCAGGGAATGACCGGTTTTCCACATGATCGGCCGACCACCCTGCTTCGCAATGTCGTCATAGAGACACTGAGAGGCTTTCACCTCGGAAATGATGGTACTGCCCGGCTTGGTTGAGAGAATATCGCGCGAATACACGACCATCAGACGGTCGCCCCACAAGATACGGCCCTGCTCATCGATGGCACCGATCCGGTCGCCATCGCCGTCGTAGCCGATGCCAACGTCCGCCTTGTGATGTGTGACGGCTTTGACGAGGTCATCGAGATTCTCGACCACCGTTGGATCAGGATGATGGTTCGGAAAGCGTCCATCCAACTCACAGTACAAGCCGGTCACGCGGCAGCCCAGGAGTTCTAGCGCATCCTTCGCCACCAAGGATGCGGCGCCGTTGCCGCAATCAATGACGACATGCAGGTGCTTCGCATCCACACTACTGAAGCTCTTTTTAATGTAGGCCAGGTAGTCTGGAATAATGGGATGTTCCGATCGTGTCCCCCGACCGGAGGTATACACACCGGACTCCAGGACGCGACGCAACTCCTGAATGGCATCTCCGTGGATGGCGTCTTTGCCGATGCAGATCTTGAATCCGTTGTACTCTGACGCGTTGTGACTACCCGTGATCATGATGCCGCCGTCGACCGGCAACTGAAAGAGGGAGAAATAGACCAGAGGGGACGGACAGATCCCGACATCGATCACGTTCATGCCGCCCGCCAACAGTCCCTTGACGAGGGCATCGAACAATCCCGGCGAGCTCAGACGTCCATCCCGGCCGACCGAAATGGTCTGCACACCTCGATCTTTGACGTAGGTGCAGTAGGCCCGCCCGACCTGCTCTCCAATCGATTCCGTCAACTCCTTGCCGACGATGCCGCGGAGATCGTACTCGCGAAAGAGTCCCATGCAGTCCCTCAGTCTATGTTCCGGCTGTGCGCCCGTAATCGTCTTTGAAACGGACGATGTCGTCTTCTCCGAGATACGGACCATTCTGAACGTCGATGATGTGCAAGGTGTCCTGCCCAGGATTCTCCAACCGGTGCTTTGTCTCGACCGGGATGGCCGTGCTTTGCCCGATCTGCAAGTCAAAGACTTCCTCACCTCGGGTTACCCGGGCGGTGCCGGCGATCACCACCCAATGTTCGCTGCGCTTGTGGTGGAGTTGTAACGAGAGCCGGCCGCCGGCGTTGACCGTGACCCGCTTCACCTTGTAGCCCGGCCCCTCTTCGAGAACCGTGTAGGAGCCCCAGGGCCGATGCACGGTCAGATGCTCCAAATGCTCCGGGGCCCGCTGTTGTTTGAGAATGTCGACGATCCGTTTTACGTCCTGCGCACGGGCCTTCGGACAGACCAGCGTGGCATCCGGAGTATCTACCACGACCATGTCGGTCAAACCGATCGTTGCCACGACCCGCCGGTCTCCAAAGACCACAGACCGCTGGCTTCCAATATCGACGACCCGGCCGCTGACGACGTTGCCGGCCTTGTCCTTCGCAGCCACTTCGTCCAAGCTGCCCCAACTCCCGACGTCGGACCACTTGAAGCTCACAGGCACCATGGCAGCCTTGTCGGACTTTTCCATGACGCCGTTGTCTATCGAGATGGACGGCAACCCGCGATACTCGTCATCGATGGCGGTTCTTGCGGCCTTCTGCTCCATCAAGCGGCCGATGCGCTCCATCCCGCGCCCAAGCGCGGGCTGATGGCGGCAAATCTCTTCAAGAATCGTCGCAGCGCGCCAGACGAACATCCCGCTGTTCCAGTAATAATCGCCCGCCTTGAGATATTGAGCCGCCTTGCCGACATCGGGCTTTTCGACGAAGCGGCCTACGCGATAGCCCTTGAGTGTTCCTCGTTTACCCAGAACCTTCTTGCGGTCCGGCTTGATGTAGCCATAGCCGGTTTCTGGCCTAATCGGCTTGATCCCGAACGTGACCAACAGGCCCCGTTCAGCCAGTTCGGCTGCCAAGGCCACCGCGGCGTCAAACTCCTTCTGCCCTTTGACAATATGGTCGGCCGGCACCACCAACATGACCGCGTCGGGGTCCCGCCGCACCAGTTCCAGAGCCACCAATGCAATGGCCGGCGCCGTATTCCGCCCTTCCGGCTCGAGCACAAAATTATCTTTCAACGCATCCTTCCATCCACTCAGCTGCACCCGGATGGATTCGGCCTGAGGCGGATTCGTGGATATGATAACTCGCTCCGGTGGGGCTCCGGTCACGACCCGTCGCATGGTCTGTTGGATCAGCGTTTCGTCGCCGATGATCTTCAACAACTGCTTCGGAAACAGCTGCCGGCTCAGCGGCCAGAACCTCGTGCCGCTGCCCCCGGCCATAATCACCGGATACACGGTTGGCATGTTCATCGGATTTTGCCGCCAATGGCATTGACCGATTTGTGCTGCGCTTCAAGAATCATTTCGATGATTTCACGCACGGCCCCCTCGCCGCCTTTCTTTGCACAGACATAGTCGACTACAGCTAGCGCTTGAGGCATGCCATCCGCAGGCGTGGCGGAAAACCCGACCGCCTTCAAGGTGGCGACGTCGTTCACGTCGTCTCCAATGTAGGCTACTTCTTCCAGGGAAATCCCAAGTCGTTCCACCATCTCACGGACCAAGGCCAGCTTGTCCATGACGCCCTGGTGCACCTCCGGAATCATGAGCTTTTCCCCTCTCCGCGCCACCAGCTTGGTGCGCTCCTGTGTCACGATGGCCGTGATAATGCCCGCCCGCTGCAGGAGCTTGATGCCCATACCATCCCGGGTATTGAATTTCTTCAGTTCCTCCCCGGACTCCGAATAGTACATGCCGGCATCCGTTAACACGCCGTCCACATCGGTGGCGAAAAGACGGATCCGTTTCAGAGTCGATGCCAAGGCTTTTCCCGGGCGCTTTCTCGTAGTCATAGGTTCTTGATCCCTCTGTTGGGTCTGCTCTAGGGCCATCTTACTGGCTCAGGAGCACAGTTCAAAACAAAAAATTAGGGGGGGCCGTGGATCAGGCGGGCGAGAGGGGATGGGAGACGCTCTTCATGAATCTGGACAGGGCATCCTGCCAATCGGGCAGTGCGGAGTACTGCGTCGCAAACCGATCGTGAGAGAGCACCGAATAGGCAGGCCGTTTCGCCGGCCTTCCGGCTTGAGCCGTCGTGATCGGCCGAACCGCCGTCTTTACCGCTGTCTGACGGACAATCGCTTGGGCGAATTCATACCAGGAAGAGTCGCCGCTGTTGGTCACATGACAGATCCCCCGAAGATCACTCGTGGCGAGTCGCTCGAGCGCATGAGCCAAATCTTCGGCATAGGTCGGACAGCCTCGCTGGTCGGCGACAATCTCGAGCACCGGCCGCTCCTCTGCCAGCCGCATGATCGTCTTGACAAAATTGTTGCCGTCATGACCAAACAGCCAGGCGGTCCGCACCACGAGACCATCCGGACAGAGCGTCAAGACCGCCTGCTCGCCTTCGTATTTTGAGAGGCCATACTGGTTGAGCGGGTGAGGCTGGTCCTGCTCATGGTACGGGCTTGTCTTCATCCCATCAAAGACATAGTCGGTGGACAGGTAGATGAGACGAGCGTTGAGCGCTTTTGCCGCCTGCGCCACCCACCTCGTCCCTCGCGCATTGACTGCGTGAGCCTGCTCAGGATCACGCTCAGCCTGATCCACGCTGGTATAGGCTCCGACATGAAGGATGATGTCGGGGTTCGCCCGTCTAATCTCGTCATCGCACACCGGGTTTGTGAGATCAAACTCAGGCAGGTCTTTCAGGACGAGGTCCTGTCCTGCCAGGATCCGCCTCAACGCGCTCCCCAACTGTCCCTGTGATCCGGTGATCAAGATCCGCATGACGGCTATGCCGAAGAACCTTCCCTCAGACGTTTCCCATACATCGCTTCGTAATAAGCACGGAACTCTCCAGATTTGATCGGCCGCCACCAGGACTCGTTCTTTCGATACCACTCCACGGTGGTCTTGAGCCCGTCGTTGAACGGAATCGTGGGCTGCCAGCCTATCTTCGTCAATTTTCGTGAATCGATAGCGTAGCGCCGGTCATGGCCCGGCCGGTCTTCGACAAATCGGATCAGAGACTTGGGTTTTCCCAATAACGACAAGAGCTGTTCAGCCACCGCGAGGTTCTCCCGTTCATTGCCTCCGCCGATGTTGTAGATCTGTCCGGGCTCGCCGTCGCTTAGAACTCGCTCAATGGCGGCGCAGTGATCTTGAACCGCCAACCAGTCGCGCCGTTGACGGCCATCGCCGTATAGAGGCAAGGGCTGATCGTCTATTGCATTCGTCAGGAACAGTGGAATGAATTTTTCCGGATACTGGTTGGGCCCATAGGTGTTGCTTCCTCGCGTCACCATGACGGGAAACCGATAGGTGGTCCAGAAGCTCAAGGTCAGCAGATCACCTCCCGCTTTGCTGGCCGAGTACGGGCTCCTCGGAACGAGTCGGTCCTCTTCGGTGGACGTCCCCGTTTCAACCGATCCATACACCTCATCGGTGCTCACCTGGACAAATCGTTTTACGCCGGCACTGCGCGCTTCTTCGAGCAAGACCCCGGTTCCTACGACATCAGTGTTGGCAAAACTGCCCGGGTCCAGAATCGAGCGGTCGACGTGCGTCTCAGCGGCAGCATTGATCACGCCTTCGATCCGGTGCTCCTCCAACAATCGTTGGACGAGCGCTTGATCGGCGATGTCGCCATGGACAAATCGGTATCGAGCATGCCCACCGAGATCCTGCGTATTCGCGGGATTTCCGGAATACTTGAGCGCGTCGAGATTTACGACCTGATGGCCGTCTTGGATCACCAACCGCCGAACGAGATGCGAGCCGATGAATCCCGCTCCTCCCGTTACCAGAATGTTCATGTGTGCGTCCCGGTGCGACTTATTGACCGCTTTGTCAGTGGTGTGGATCGTCCTGGGCTTGGCCGCACCATATAGTCTCTTATGAGCAACACCTACCAGAATCGAAGCAACTCATTCGAGCCTAGTCGCGTTCTGAGTGCCCTGTCACTAATTGTCAATTGAGAATCGCACCGTCTGTCAACACGAGGCTTTCCTTCGAGTCCCATGTTTCCGCATACAGCGCAAGGAAAGGAAAAGTCGCCTTACCAGGTAGGGGTTCCTATCATCAAGGAGCTCGTGACCGTCACATCCCTTTTTCGTCGGTTTGAGCATTCACGACTTGTCTTCTTCTATTTCGGGCTGCTAAACCTGGCCACACTCGGTTGGTCTCGGACAACGTTCCTGAGGTCTTAGGTTTCATCCGCAAAAGAACGCCAGCATCCAGCGGATCATGATACTGCGTGGGTTTCGCGTTAGGCTCATTTCGCATCAGAAGAACCCTGAAAAACAATAAGAGTTTCCTCCAGGGACCTTGCCGACGAAGAGGTGACCGATAAATCGTCCATAGGCGTCCCAACACACCCTGACCTAAACACGTAACAAAGTGGTCAAGGACCTGCAAACTGTCACCTGAGCAGCTTAAATTGTTTTTCCTTATACGTTCCCCGAGGACCTGTGCTTGGCCAATCGGTCCTAGCATGTGCTCTCGGA
>DASTFK010000421.1:0-10249 GCA_035719945.1 Nitrospira sp. | reverse complement strand
GTTTCGATGAGCATGTTCAGACTCATGAGCAGGCCGAAGGCGTTGGTCTTCCGGTCATCATCGATCAGTGCTTCATGCACGATAAGCGCTCCCTTCGGCGGCAGGGCGGCGTAGGCCTTGCGCAACAGCATCATCTTGTCGTCCAGATTCCAGTCGTGAAGGATATGCCCCATGATGATCACGTCGGCCTGCGGCAAGGATTCCTTGAAAAAATCGCCCGGCACGAACCGCAGGCGCGAGTCGACGCCGCGCGCCTTGGCATAGGCCTCGAACACCGGTTGCACCACGGGCAGGTCCATGCCTCTGCCGGTGAGGTGTTTGTGCGCCAGAGCGAGTTCCACCGCCACGCCGCCCTGTGCGCAGCCGACGTCCACGAAGGTGCGGTATTGTTTCCAAGGAAATTTCTTGGCGATGACTCTGGCAGAGCCGAGACTGAGACCGGTCATGGCCTTGAGGAATCCTTCAAGCCGTTGCGGGTCCGCATAGAGCGTCCCAAAAAAGTCTTCGCCTGTCTTGGCCTCGTTCTGCGCCTTTCCGGTGCGCAGCCCTTCCGTCAACGAACCCCAAAACCGATAGAGACGGGCGTTGGCCATTTCCAGGATGCCGCCGACGTAGGAGGATTTATTGCGGTCCAAAAACAGGGCCGTCTCCGGAGTATTGGCATAGCGCGTCCCGGTTCGCCTGAGCATGCCCAAGGCCACGAGCGCATCGAAGAAGTCCCGTGCGCTTCGCGGGTGCAATCCCAGCTGCAACCTCAGCGTCTCGGCATCGCGTGGTCCAAGTGCCAAGACGGTGAAGAGTTCCAACTCAATGGCGCTCAGCAGCGTCTTCGAACCCAAAAATCCGACGCCCAGCTGCATGATCTTCGCGGGAGAGAGAGCTCGCGTCGCCATAGCCAGATCCTTTCTTCAGGCAGAAGTACGGACAGGCTACGCATACCACCGGATGCTGTCAACGGGGGTCAACCCATCTACTTCTTTTCCACGATGTCGGCCTTCATCGGCCCAAGCACGGCGAGCAGTTCATCCTTCTCAACCTTCCCAACCTTGTGATGGTCCAGCGCCGCGACCAGATCTTCCACTAAGGCGCTGAACGCGGCATCGGTCACCCCCATTCCGGCATGAGTCTGTTTCATCGTCCGCCCGGTATATTTGCACGGACCGCCGCTGGCCTCGCAAATCTGATTGACCAAATGCCTCTTGAGCTTCGTGAGGTCAGTACTTGCAAAATACCCGTTGATCCGCTTGTCGCCTCCAACATTTGCGACGAACGTGTCGACCACGGCGGTAATCGAGTCCTTGCCGCCGAGCCGCTCATACAGCGACTTCCCTGTGGAGCCCTCTGCCCAGGCGGCTCCCGTTGACACCAGCACGGACAAGACCGCGGCGACGATGATTTCCTTCTCCATCATGCCCTCCTTCTAGTGATGACAATGACTGCTCGGCTACGCCGTTAACGGAACGATGAAACCGCCCGACTCATGAAACTGCCGCTGTTGGTGTTCGCTGAACATGACCAACGGCTCTGCATGGCAAAACTGGCATTCCTGCGCCGTCACGGAGACGGGGGCATGCCCCTGAGAAGCGACATACTCATTGGCCAACCTCAACGCCGTGGCCTCATCGCTAGTCATGACGTCGAAGTGAAGCATGCGACCCGAAGCCTTCACCCAGGTATCGAACACTTTGACGGTATGCATGAGAACCTCCATTAGTAAGGATTCCTATTTAACTAGCAGACCCCTTTCCACTCGTCAAGCCCCTGCGTAGGGAAGAGTCCAGCGTGTTGGACGCCATCGCCCAAGGGCTCCTCCTAGGGAATCCATTCAAGCGGATGGGCTAGGATGCCTGGAAACCGGGTTCACCTCTGGCAGGAGCGATTGCGATGGTGAAACATCTGAGTGGGATGGTGCGGGTGGCGCTGTGTTGTGTGTTCCTCACCGCTTGTGGAGGCACGAAGGAAAGACCGATCCAATACATTTATCTCGCGCTTGGCGCCAGCGATGCGACCGGCGTCGGTGCTCTGCCGTTGACGGAAGGCTATGTGTATCTGATCGCCCGTGAACTCGACCGGCAGCTTCATGGCGTGTTCCTGGTCAATCTGGGCGTGCCGGGTGCTCGCATCGATCTCATCAAAGAGCAAGCCCGCGTGGCGAAACAGCTCGGGACGAAAGCCGATCTGGTGACACTCTGGACGGGTGCCAACGACCTCGTGAATGGGGACGACCCGAAACAATTTCAGCAGGAATTGCGGGGGCTGCTCGGCATTGTGAAAGAAAACATTTCGCGCACGATCGTCGTGGCCAATCTTCCCGATTTGACGATGCTCCCTCGCTTCCGAACGAGTCCAAGTCCGTCCGTCACTCCCGCACGCATCGAGGCCTTCAATCGCGTGATCGCCGAGGAAACCCGCTCGGCCGGTGGCGCACTGGTCGACCTACATGCGAGTCCCGTTCGCGACGATCTCGTCTTTGACGTGGACGGGTTTCATCCCAACAACGCGGGTCATCGGGAGATCTCGAGACAGTTCTTGCAGGTGATTCTGCCCAAGGTGCATCGACGATGAGGAGCTGATCAGGCGGCGGACGACGTATCTTCTGTGATCTGCTGTGCCGATAAGGGAGCGGCGATTTGTTCCAACGAACGGCCTTCGGCCTTGACGCCCAGCATGAGCTCCACCACAGCGCCCACCAGCATCAATCCAGCTCCAAGCAGATAGCCGTAAAACACACTCGTGACCGACGTTTCGATCATCCGGCCGTAGAGCCAGGGGGCGATAATGCCCGCCCCTTGCGCCACCATGAAGAAAAAAGCGATTGCCATCGCGCGGATTTCCATCGGGAAGATCTCGCTGACCGTCAGGTAGGCGGCGCTGGCGCCGGCCGAGGCAAAAAAGAAGATCGACGACCAGGCCAATAGGTGCGTGGTCACGGTAAACGAGGCGGTCCAAAAGAGGTACCCGGTCACCGCCAGTAGCAGTCCCGCCACGGCATAGGTGAAACTAATCATCTGTTTCCGGCCGATCGTGTCGAAAAATCGTCCCAACAGCAGTGGTCCGAGAAAATTCCCGAGCGCGAAGGGCAACAGATAGAGGCCGATCGTGGTCGGCGGCACGTCGTAATACTTGGTCAGGACGAAGGGGAAGGAGAAGGAGACCGCGTTGTACATGAAGGATTGCGTGATCATTAACGCCAACCCCAGCACCGTTCGCCGGGGATAGGACTGAAAGAGCTCCCGCGCCACGGTGCCGATGGTCGTGCCGTGCGGACGCGTGCGCACGGTGATCGAGCCTCTCGCTTCTGGCAGGGCCTTTAGTCCTTCATCCCGCAAGACCTGCTGTTCAATGCGTGTGACAATTTCCTCGGCTTCCTCAATCCTGCTGTGGGTCATGAGCCATCTCGGACTTTCCGGGATGAATCGTCGAACCAGCACGATCGCAATCCCAAGCACCGCCCCGAAAATAAAACAGAGACGCCATCCCAACCACTCGGGAATCATGCGTGGGTTCAGCAGGACGACGGACAGCAGGGCTCCGGTCGCGGAGCCGAGCCACCAGGTGCCGTTAATCGCGAGATCCGTGTAGCCGCGGCGCCGGGCCGGTATCAGTTCGTCGATCGCCGAGTTGATGGCGGCATATTCCCCTCCGATGCCGGCTCCCGTCAAAAAGCGGAAGCACATGAGGCTCGTCAGGTCCCACGCAAATGCCGTGAGGATCGTCGCCGCCAGATACAGCAGCAACGTGATCATGAACCATTTTTTCCGTCCCTGCCGGTCCGTGAGATAGGAAAACACGAGCGCCCCAATGACCGATCCCGCGAGATAGGCCGAGGCCGACAACCCCACCTCGGACTCCGTGAGCGCCAGCGTCGCCGGATGCGTGAGGACTGGTCCCAAGGCCGCAACGATCGAGACCTCAAGTCCGTCGAGCAGCCAGGTCACCCCGAGCGCCGACACGACAAGCCAGTGCCAGTTCGACCAGGGTAAACGATCCATCCGCTGAGGAATATTCGTGACGATGAAAGGAGGGGGCTCGACCATCTGTCACCATCCCAATTGCCAGCGATGCTCGTTCCGCTCGAGCAATTGGTCTGCCTCAGTCGGTCCCCAGGTCCCCGCCGTATAGAACACGGGCTCCCGCTTGCCGGCGAGCAGAGGGTCGTAGAGTCGCCAGGCGGTCTCCGTAAAGTCGGCGGTGACGAAGAGCGTTTGATCGCCGATCATGATGTCCCGCAAGAGCGTCTCATAGGCTTCAGGCAGTTCGCCTCCAAAGGCCTGCTTGTAATCGAATTGGAGCGCGCGGTTCGTGAAGCTGAATGGCCGGCCCGGAGTCTTGACTGAGAATCCCAGCGCAAACCCTTCGCTGGGCTGCAGTGTGATGATGAGTTGGTTGGGATCGAGGCTGTCGGGGTCGAGGGAGCGAAACACGAGGATGGGCGGCTGTCGAAAGATCACGGCGACCTGCGTGATCTTGCGCGGCAGACGTTTGCCTGTTCGTAGATAGAATGGCACGCCGCGCCAGCGCCAATTATGGATTTCCATTTTCAGGGCCACGAAGGTTTCAGTCGACGAATCCGGCGGGACGCCTTTTTCCTCCCGATAACCGGGAATCCTGTGACCATCGAATTCCCAAGTCTGATACTGACTGAAGACAACGTCATGCGGGTCGATCGGCGGAATGGAGCGCAATACTTTCAGTTTCTCCGCTTGGATCGCGTCCGCGTCGAAGGACACTGGGACTTCCATGCCCACCACCGTCACCAGTTGCGTCAAATGGTTCTGGACCATATCGCGCAAGGCGCCCGCTTCGTTGTAGTAGGCCCCGCGGTGCTCGACGCCGATATCCTCGGCCACGGTCACCTGCACACATTCCACCGACTCGCGTTTCCAGATGGACTCGAAAATGGGGTTCGCAAACCGGAAGGCCAGCAGATTTTGCACCGTCTCCTTGCCCAGATAGTGGTCGATCCGATAGATCTGCGATTCGTCGAGATAGCGATGCAGGAGGGTATTCAACGCACGGGCCGAGGGGAAATCGTGTCCGAAGGGCTTTTCGAAGACCACTCGCACCCATCCGCGGCTTTTCAGCAGGCAGGCCTGGGCAAGATGTTCGACCGCCACCGGAACGGCCGTCGGCGGCAGGGCCAGGTAGAAGACACGGTTTTCCGGTAGATTACGGGCGAGTTCCACCTGTCGGATGTACTTGCCCAGTTGCTCATAGTCTGCGGGTTCGCCCCGACCAACCGATTGGTAATGAATATATTCGTCGCACCAGCGACGCAAATCCGGTGCATTGCGTGCGACGGATTTGTTCAGACTTTCGTAGGCCCAAAGACGAAAAGCCTCTTCGCTCATCTCCGGCTGCGCCGCCCCAAGGATGAGCGTATTCTGCTTCTCCAATTCGCCGTACGTGCGAAGGTGAAACAGGGCGGGCAACAGCTTGCGCCTCGTCAGATCACCAGTCGCCCCTAGAATGACAAAGAGATGCGGTTCGACAGACTCGGCCATAGACCCCGTCGCCTTTCGCGTCTCTTGACCGTACGATTTACAGGCTGACCAGGTCAACCCGCCAAACCCCTGACTAGGATTTGGCCGGCCTTTACCGCGGGATCAGCAACAACAGGGGTGGCGGGACCGACGAAGCAGGACTTAGCGCTGATGTTTACTGAAAGAAGGGCGTCGTAAGCGGGCGGCAACAACGCATCACGTCGGAAGCAGCGTCACACGCACGGTTCGTTCGCGCGGCCCGTCCAATTCAACCAACAGCACCGATTGCCAGGTGCCCAAGGCCAATTGTCCGTCCGCCACGGGAACGGTGAGCGAGGGGCCAAGGATGGACGCGGCCATATGCGACCAGGCATGCGACGGGTCATGGGCATGACGAAAACGAATTGACGGAATGATCTGCTCGACGACCTCTAGCAGATCCTGCTCAGTACCTTCGCCAATCTCCCCCGTCGTCAGCGCCGCGGTGGTATGGGTGATGAAGAGCGCACACAGGCCGTCCCGCATCTTTGCGCGTCGGATCAGCGACTGAATGCGCTCTGTCAGATCGACGACCTCCTTGAGACGTTCGGTACTGACCCGTAGCACGTCCGCCATATGGTCTTCCCTCCCAGTCCGACTTACCCGCATCCTAAACAACCTGGACGCGAGGAAGAAAGCCTTGCGGACATGAGGACCGGTTTAGAGCAGTTGCCCCGGCACTTTGACGATGAATGCATCCAAACGGTTGCCGCCTAGATTGGTGGTCCAGATGAAATACCGACCGGTTACGTCGAGATTGCCCTTGGGGGACTTGTCGTAGTTCCCTCCTGCTCCCGTCGGGTTCGCGTTTCCACCCGACGCATCAAGATCCGTCATGACCGGGGCCACAACCAATTGGGTCAGGGAACCGTCCAGCCGGAAGCAGAGGATCTCATTTTGCGCGTAGGTGCGCCGGTCGGCGTTGCTGCCACAGGCATACTGTTGCTCCATCGGAATCCCCGCTTGAGCATTCGTATGGCTGATATGCTGGGCCTGAACCAGATCCCAGTTGTAGTCCTTGTGATGCACGGGACCGCGAGTGAAGGGCGAGAGGTTCCAGGCTATCGTCGCGTTCGGCATTGTGTTGTACCGGTCATGTCCGACCACATAGCCGAAACCCGAATCATGGTGGCCGAGGCTGCCGACACCGGGCAGATTCAGTAACTGCTGTACACTCCCGGTTTGCAGATCGATGATGCGGTTGTCCACCCCGTTCTTGCCGTCGATTTGCTCGAAGGTCGTCAGAAAGCGTCCGCTTCTATCGATCTGGCACTCATCGAAGTCACCTTCTTTCGGGTAGTAGAGGAGCTGACCGGTAGTTTCCAGATAGACGAGGCACCCTAGGTAGTTCGACGTGCCCCTCACCCGCAGCGTCGCGGCATGCACCAGGTCATCATTACTGGAGGACATTTGCCAGACCTCGCGGTCGGCACCGAATTGCCCCGCCACGTCGAAGACGACTTCCGACGCATGTGAAAGCACATCATAACGCAGCATCTTCGAGCCGTCGCTAATGTATAGGCTGGTGGGCCGCGTGGCGCTGAAATACCATCCGGATGTCGTATAGCCGCTCAGATGGTTCCCTGCGGGAAACAGCGGCCCGCGATTGGTTATTTCCTCTGTAGATTTGTCATAGCTAAAGAGCGTCGGACCCGTCCCACCATGTGCTTTATTGAGCCCAAGGACGATCAACATTTCGTTGCTGCCGACATGATTGTTCATGTTCCGCCAATACGAGTATCCGACCTGCCGGACGCAGTCGGCCCCGCCGCAATCTTCTGCGGTCGTAATCCGCATGGCCTCGGTCAGGTATGGATGTGGAAACGTGAACTTGCCCCGGCCTTCTGGCAAGAACTCTTGCAACTCGCTCCTCGACCAACGCGGCCGGATGGCGCTGCCCGCTGTTTCGATGAATCCCCCCGGCATCGCTGCGGCTATAGATCTACCGTCCCCATCGCCGCCGGACCCACATGAGAAAAGAAGCATGGCGGCACAGGGTACGAGCAACATGACGGCGAAGTTGTAAAGACGACATACCATTGAGACAACCTCATTTCCGATGGCGATATGGTTTGGTAATTGAGCGCTAGAACTGTTGCGCTCGAGGTGAACGCACCATACCGCCGACCGAAAACGAGGTTGCTAAGAAGCGGATCAGACCTTGTAAAAAGTCGGTGAAGATAGGATCGATGGAGGGTAAAAAAGAGAGGCCAAACCCGAACAGGCCGCGCCCGCTCCTCTAGCGGAAGCCGGACGGCCCGCCAGTTGACGTGAGGGACCGAGCGCCGCTAGGTGGCCGAATTTCTGCGCGGCCGCGAGGCACGGGATCCCGCGAGAAGAGAAGACACGAAGAGAGAAACCGCCGACAAATACGCTCGCATGCCCAGGGAACGCATGGTAGACCTCCTCAGTGATGTGTCTGGATACAAGGTAATGGCTGGGCATTAACGCCATCTTAGGCAGAGCTTAGAACCTTCTCACCGTTGGTAGCCCCCCTGCTCCATCTCTGATACGCTGCCGGCCATGCCGCAGGCCCTGGTGGCGTTCATTATCATGTTCCTTGGCGCGGCGCTTCTCCGCGCCTCCAACCTGCTCGACCGATCGCACGCCGAGCGCCTTGCCGCCCTGGTATTCTCGATCAGCCTTCCGGCGACCATCCTGGTCTCGCTCGACGGAATTCAGTTCACATACGCGGCATGGAAGCTCCCGCTGGCGGCCTGCTTCGTCACGCTGCCGATGTTGGTCGTGGCGTGGCAACTTTCACAACTGCTGCATCTTCCCCGCCTGACCCAGGGTGGATTCCTTCTGGGCACGGGCTGCATCAATTCCATCTACTTTGCCTATCCGGTCATCCTCGCAACCTTCGGTGACGAGGGGCTCGCACGTGCCGTCCTGTTCGACCTGGGTCAGACCACCTTGACCTTGACGCTGTTGTATGGACTGGCGCTCTGGCATGGAACCGGCTCGATCCATGCCGGATCGGCGATGCAGCGCTTCATTGCCGCTCCTCCCCTTTGGGCCTTGATCGGCATCCTGGTGCTGAAACTCTTCGGACTGCGCCTGCCCTTCTGGCTGCGGGAACTACTCATACCGGTTCACATGACGACGACGCCGCTCGCGAGCATCGTGCTGGGGCTGTCGATCAGCTTATCGGGCCAAGGCAACCTGAGGCTCGCTTCGTTGGGCGTGCTGGTGCGAATGGGCGTGGGCGTGCTGTTGGGATTTGCCGCTGCGGAGGTTTTACACTTGGCAGGCGTCGAACGAGCAGTGGTGATACTGGTGGCGGGAATGCCGTCAGCGGTGACCGCCGTGATCTTTGCAGCCGAGACGGGTCTGGATGAAGAACTGGTCGCTTCGATCGTGGGATTGTCTGTGGGCGCTGGCGTGGCGCTGCTGCCGTGGGTGCCTCAACTGGCGACCTGGCTGGCGGGATGAGGCGCTTTCGCGAATCTCAAATCGCAGATCTCAAATTTCAAAATGATGCTCCCTCGTAACTCTCTCGTTTCTCCATTCAAGAGGGATGAATAAGCCCTGCCCTGCGACATTCACGGAGGCGAGGGTACCGTCGCAGACCGAGAGACGCGGTCCTTCTGAGGACGGCGAGGACTGTTCGCAGTTCCGTTCGTGCGCAGCACAAGGACGGAACAAGTTCCGCAGCCGAGCGGATGGAGGTCTAGCGCGGTCGAGCCGAAGTGCGAGGAAGCAGGCAGGGCTTATCCGCCCTCCTCTACGTTTCCATCATTTCCAATCGCGCATCGAATTCATGCCCGCAGGACACGCAACGGATGCAATCGGATTCCACCGTAAATTCGTCCGATCTGATGCCCATTCCTCCGCAATCCGGACAACGCGCCAGTTGCACGCGTTGGTCGTCCAGCGTTTCATATTGACTGCCGCGGAAACAATAGACCGGTTTCCCCTCCAGCAGCCACGGATTGCCCGCATTGTCCACCACGGGAAGGGCGAGATAGTGATGCTTCACATAGTCTTCGATGTCGCGGCTGCTCGCAAATCCATCCTTGATCAATTTGCCGCTTGCCGCCTCATAGAGAGTGTTGGCTTTGACGATCGCTTTCGTCGGTCCCATTGCTACCTCCTGGTGCTGGTGCTTGTCGTTTCGTGTTGGTGATCGAGTACCGTCAGACGACTCCGGAGTAATATCGCAGAATATTCGAAACGGAAATGACACCGATGATTTCACCGTCCTGCGCCACCGCCAAATGGCGGGTGGCCTGCTCCTTCATGAGCCGCACCGCTTCGATCAGCGGTCGGTCTCCGCGAATGGCCACGAGCGGCTTCCTCACACAGGCTTGGACTGACGTGGTGTTGGCGTCGAGCCCGTTGGCGACGACGTCGCGCGCGAGCGCTGAGTCGGTGATAAACCCAACGTAGGCCTGGCTGTCCGTGACGAGGAGCGAGCCGGTTTTCCACTTCTGCATCAAGCGGCTCGCCTCCCGCAGCGTCGCGGTTTGCGGCACGCTCCGGAGATCGGGTGACATATGTTCGGCGACCTGCGGGCCGGTCAGCGCGTGCTTGCTCGAATTCGGTTTCTTCGGCTCGGCCGCGCGACGGGCCTCTAATTCTCCGACACAGCTTTCCAGCACACGGCTTCGTTGCATGAGGTTCTGTCGTTCGCCGTCAAGGCCAATGCTTTCGGGAGCCTCTTCGGTCATGTTGACAAGGCCAGCAGCCTCTCCCAGCTGGGCATATTGATAGGCGTCCAGCAG
>DASTFK010000420.1:0-4674 GCA_035719945.1 Nitrospira sp. | reverse complement strand
CTCTAATCCGAGGGGGTGTTGCGTTGCGTAACGTGGGCGCCAGGTCATGCGTTCGGTCAGGCGGCAGGTTTTCAGTGATAGGTCCGGCCTGCGCAGGCGGATTTTCAGCAGAATTGAAACCTCCTTTAGTGTGTTTCTTGGCGTTACGTTTGGAATACTGGCGTTCGCTTTCACTAATTCACCGCCCCTCCCGGAAATAGAAACTGCTACGGCGTGGGGAAACTTAACAGGCGTCCCACACTTCCGGCGGGCGTCAGCAGCTTCCCGGCCAAATCGTGATCGGCTTCGCACGTTCAGCGCGGGGGCGGCGAAAGGCGTCGAACGCATGGCGTTCTTCGCAGGCTGGGACATGAACAGCCTCATATCACTCAAAGCCAACGCGGAACGGCTGGATGTGGTCCTGCCGCTTTGGTTTCACCTTGGGGATGCGAGGGGAAACGTCACCCACGATGATCAAGCCGCTGAGCAGCGGGTTCTCCAATGGATTCTCGGGAAAGCTCCCCACCTGCGCGTTCTGCCTGTGGTGGACAATTACAGCGTTGTGCAACATGGCTGGAATGCGGACGCTGCCGAACGCCTCCTCTCCTCTGCGGAGGCGCAGAATCGCTTCATCGATCAGCTGTTGGAAGCAACCACGCATCCTAACATCGACGGGATAGTCATGGATTTCGAGGGGCTGTCCGCCGCCGGCACTCACAATTTGGTGCAGTTCGTTGGGCTAATCAGTGCTCGGTTACACTCGTTAGGCAGAAAGCTCTATGTCTCGATTCCAGCCTATTCTGAGGGCTATGATTTGGAGGCGCTGGTCGCAGCTGCCGATCGCGTCATCATATTGAACTACGACGAGTACGGTGAGGCCGACGTTCCAGGTCCTCTGGCCAGCCAAGGCTGGTTCGAGGAGCGACTCGACCACTTCTTCCAAAATGTCGACGATGAAAAGATCGTCGTAGGCATTGGCTCTTTCGCCTATGACTGGCGCCCCGAACACAGAGGAAGAGAAATATCGATTACTCAGTTCTGGAACCTCCTGAGGGGCTCCAGTGCTGAATTCTTTTTTGACGGCGATTCCCTCAACCCGACTTTCAGGTATCGAGACCAAAAGCGTGACGAGATCCACGAAGTTTGGGCGCTCGATGCCGTAACTGTCTTCAATCAGGTTGCTTCGGCGCTAGCAATGAGACCTGGAGGGTTGGCTCTTCGGCGTCTGGGCACTGAGGACCCAGGGACCTGGACCGTGTTCGGGCGGGGCAATATACCAGATGCGAAAGCGCTGGAGGCTCTGAAGCTGCCTGACGCTGGCACTCAAATTTCCTACCAAGGCAAGGGAGAGGTCTTGCGGGTGACGACGCGGAACAAGCCCGGCCGTCGCAACCTCGAATTCGACCCGGCCTTCGATCTCATAACGGAAGAGGAAATCAGGGCCATACCCGCACCATTTGCGATAACCCGATGGGGCTATCGCAACAAAGTTGTAGCGCTGACATTCGATGACGGACCTTCGGAGGTCTACACTCCCAAGATCCTCGAGATCCTGGCGCAGGAAAGCGTGAAGGCCACGTTCTTTGTCATCGGCAGCAACGCCGCATTGCGCCCGGATTTGGTACGGCGGATTTATGCAGAAGGTCATGATATCGGCAATCACACTTTCACGCATCCGAACATCTCCTTGCTGTCTCCCGGCCAGCTGAAACTGGAGCTTACGGGCACGCAGAGAACCATTGAATCCATTGTCGGCGTTCGAACTAACCTGTTCCGTCCGCCCTATGCGCAAGATGTGGAGCCGGAGACGCTCGATCAGGCGACCTCTCTCATCAGATCGGACGAACTCGGATACACGACGGTTGGACAGTCGATTGATCCCATGGATTGGTCGCGACCTGGGGCGGATGAAATCGTAGCGCGCACCATTCACCAGGTAACCCAGAACGCAGGCAATGTCGTCTTACTGCACGATGGCGGCGGCGACCGGAGCCAGACGCAAGCGGCATTACCCCGAATAATTCGCGAGTTAAAAGCACGAGGCTATGTTTTCTCGACCATCCATGAGCTTATCAGTTTGCCTCGCGCGAAAATCATGCCGTCGACGCCCCCTAATGACTCGGTCACGATTGCCTTCACGCATCTCGCGCTCGGACTTTACCGGGTGGCAAGCAATCTCATTCAATTGCTCTTTTTGGCTGGAATCGCGCTTGGCGCACTCCGCGTCATTCTGATTGGTGCCGGCGCGCTTGTGCACTCGCGTCGCCGGCAGAAGCGGCGTGCGGATTCGAAGTGGATGCCGCAAAAGTTCGCCGTGATTATTCCCGCCTACAATGAGGAGAAGGTCATCTGCAAAGCGGTATGGGCACTGTTGAGCATTCCGCAAACCGATTTTGAGATCATAGTCGTGGACGATGGATCCACAGATCGAACCTCCGAAGCCCTGATCGCGAGTTTTTCAGACAACCCTCGGGTTCGCGTTCTGCGTAAACGCAACGGAGGTAAAGCCACGGCCCTGAGGCTCGGGCTGAAGGAAACACATGCGGAATTCATCGTGACGCAAGACGCTGATACCGTATTTGCTCAATACGCCCTGCCGCTGCTTTTGCGACATTTCGCGGACCCGCAAGTAGGTGCCGTCGCCGGTGCTGCCGTGGTCGGAAACACGGTGAATTGGCTCACGAGATTCCAGTGGATGGAGTACATCACCAGCCAGAATATGGATCGGCGCGCGCTCGAACTGGTAAACGCGATAACAGTGGTTCCTGGCGCGATTGGCGCCTGGCGCAGATCGGCCTTGCTGGCGGCGGGTGGTTTTGTGGGGGACACTCTCGCGGAAGATGCCGACGCCACACTGCGGATCGAATTAGCGGGGTGGCGGGTCGTTTCCGAGAACAAGGCGATCGCTCAAACGGAGGCACCCGAGACGGTCGGTGCTTTTTGGAAACAGCGCTTCCGCTGGATGTTCGGAACTCTTCAGGCCGTTTTTAAGCATCGCCTGGCATACCTGCAGCGGGGCGGATGGGGTTTGAAATTGGTAGGTCTCCCCAACATTCTTGTGTTTCAATTCTTTTTCACACTCGTCTCTCCCGTAATGGATCTTCTGCTGCTCTGGAGCATCCTCGCAGGAATCTGGATCTACAGCATGCATCCAGGCGCGGAGCTTCCCGTCTGGTATGTCCTGCCATACTGGATCGGATTCCAAGTTCTTGAAATCGCGACTCTGGCCTTGGCGTTCTTGCTGGATGGACGCCGGGGGTGGTGGCGAGCAGTGCCTTTGCTGCTGGCTCAGCGCTTCTATTACAGGCAGTTGCTCTATTGTGTTGCGCTTCGCTGTTTGATTGCTGTGTTGCATGGTCATCTTGTCAGCTGGAACAAACTGAAGCGGACTGGGAGGGTCGGGCCAGTGGGTGAGCCGATCAAGCCCATCCCCGCCTTGCAATCGATTACATCGGGACCCGCTTTCGAAACGCAGGTGAGGCGCCCTTCTCCGCGCGGGTTACGCATGGCCGGCTTTGACAGGGCGCTCATCTTTGAACGGGCTCATGCGCTGAGCGAGCGTGAACGGTTCCGGGCTGGGTATTTAAGACTCTTCGGGCGCCCAGTGAAAGTGAAGTCCTTTAGCTACTGCCTCAAGGTCACTTGGGAGGATGCCCGACGAGATCGTGCTCGCAAAGCAACGTGGGCCAAGCTGCTTGTGATTCCTAAACGTGCATGAATTTTCATTTTGGGCACAGCCGGAGTATTAAATATGTTCATGGAGATGGCGCGCCGTGACCTTCTTAGAGGTTTAGGCATAGCCATAGCCTCGTCCCTCGTACCGGACATGGTTCGATGCATGCCCGAGGGCCAGTATAAGGCAACGATTACTAGCCTGTTTTGGGTCGGTGAGCCGCCCACCCGTGACAATAATTCTATTTCTAATTACGAGAGCTACTGGGACAAGACTTGGCAGGCCAGGTTCGGCGGTGTCGACCATCCAGGACGCAGGCAGGGCTACTGGCCGGCGGCATTTAAGCCGAGGGAGAATCCCTTCTACGTGGCGTTGCCCTATGGGGAGTTCCTGAGAGGCGCCCAGCTGAAATCGAGCGTTAAGGACATTCCCTGGCATCGGCCCGATCTTTCCCCGCTCTTGAAGAACCACTGGGTCGAAGTCCTTTGGCGCGGACGCTCTTGCTTTGCCCAATGGGAAGATGTCGGTCCTCTGCGGGATGACGATTTTGGATTTGTGTTCGGCGATGCAACCCGGCCCATTAACAGTTTCGGCGTTAAAGCGGGGTTGGATATCTCACCCGCTGTTTGGACCTATCTCGGCTTGACCGACAACGCCTTCACCGCCTGGCGCTTCGTTGATGCGGCGCTAGTTCCTCGTGGGCCCTGGACGGAGATCATTACGACGTCGGGGAACAACCGTTAGCGAGCGCTTCAGGCCGCAGCGTGGTCGGTGAGGCGTGACTGGAGACATTCAGTGACGTGGGAAAAGCAGGCTCTCTACTGTGAGCCATCGAAGCCGAATAGGATCGGTCACTCCATCCGCCACTAGGTTCAGAAGTTTTTGCCCGATGGAAAGTCTCAATTCGCTATCGTGGGCATAGTCGCGGAAGGGATCATCCGCCCTTACCTGGTTCCAAATGGCGGCGAACGCCTGATCCATCACCGCAAGCGTCTTAGGATCGTAAATGTGCAATCGGGGAT
>DASTFK010000419.1:0-4804 GCA_035719945.1 Nitrospira sp. | reverse complement strand
GGTGCGAAGCAACTTGTTGTCTCTTGAAGCAACCCGCAAAAGGCACCTGGGCACCTCGCCCGACCCCGCGCTATACAACCCCGATTTGTGGATGGACGAATATTACTTCCTCAACCAGCCGGGACAGGCGGATATCCAGTTGGATCTCTTTTATGACTATCAAAATAACGTCAAATCTTACCCGAAGTGGCAGCAGTGGCTTCGTGACAATCAGCCGCCGCTGCTTGTTCTTTGGGGCCGCTACGATACCTCGTTTACGGTAGCCGGTGGAGAAGCTTACAAAAAGGATGACCCCCGAGCCGAGGTGCACATCCTGGACGCCGGACATTTCGCGCTGGATTTGAAGTCGAAGGAAATCATCCATCTCACTCAGGACTTCCTGGCAAGGCAACTACGCAAGTAGACGCCTCCCGTCCCCGCGATCAATTCCTAGATCGCCAGCGTGTCTCGATCTAAACTGCCAAACCGGGATCGGACCGCGTGTTGCTATCTCACGCGTCGCACAATGATCATAGTGTCCTGCTCGACTAATCTGGCAACTATCGGCTTGTTACCCAGCTTCCATTGCGTGTCGCTACGCTGAATCCATTTTCCACGCGCAGTCCGGGGGGGCAAACACTTCTCGATGTCGGAAGCTGTAAGCGGGCCCGAATTTGCTCGTTTATACGCCTCCGAGACCGACACCTTAAATCCCTGACCGATCTCCTTGAGCTGAACGGCTACGTAAATCCCTCCCCAATGATACAGCCTCGAGTCACCGCTGATCTGCGCAGGTTTACCATACTTCACTGCAAGTTGAGCTTCATTGTCGAAGAGATCCGCACGACATACAGCCATTGTTAGAGCGAAAACGGCGAGAGGAACATTTTTCATGGGGCCCTTTCGTTGTAGCTTGCCGATGGTCGCTCGTGCGAGGAAATCGCGCGGTGATTTGGATGCGGAACTATTCAGAACTTTGAAAGACCGTTCCGTAGGGCGCCGCAAGGATCATTGCCGATACGGGATAAGTTTCCGACCTAAAGCTGAGCTTCGATAGCGGCCTTATCGATAACCGACCAAACTCGCCAAATCTTTTCTCGTCGAAATTCATAGAAGACATTCTCAGTAAAGGAAACTCTCTTCCCGTTGACAGGGAGTCCGAGAAAATTTCCCTTTGGCGTGCAGTCGAAGCCCAGGCGACTCGCCAGATATGGCGGATCGGAAATCATCAGCCGAATGTCAAAATAAAGGTCCGGAATTTCATAAAAGTCTCGCTCCAGCATCTCGCGATAACCCGATAACCCCATCCGCCGACCGTTATAGGACACTTCATCATGAACGAATTGTTCAAGCGTCGGCCAGTCCTGCTTATTCAGGCAGGCAATGTAGTTTCGATAGACGTCGGAAAGGTCGGCTTTAGTCATGGCATTGCTCCCATGCTTCGAAAATAAAGTAGGACGAGCGTGAAATTCTGCACCCCAGGAACGGTATCTCTGAAATCAACTCGGTTCCCTCATATCCTTCATCGCCGCCTTCACGATCGATGGCTGACCGCGTGTTGACGCCGTCGCGAGATCAGTGGGATCGTTCACGTCATTCGCAAGAGCTTGAGATGGAGGGATGCGTCTGAGGAGACGGAACCGCCCTAAGGGAACTGTCGCAATATAGTGCGAGCGACCGGGTGCCGTCTACGCACGTTCCATAACGACCTTCAATGCGCTAACCGCAGTCCCACCATGACGCGGATGGCTCGATGTCAGGGGTGCTGAGCGCCTTGAGCTTCCACGAAGACGCTGTAAAGCGACCGGCTGGCGGTCATGAAGAGCCGATTCTTCTTCAGGCCGCCGAAGCAGAAGTTCGCGCAGATCTCGGGCAGATGGATCTGTCCCAGGAGGGCTCCATCGGGACTGTAGCAATGCACCCCGTCGAAGCCGGCGCCGCCTCTACCGGCTGCCGACCAAACATTGCCATCCCGGTCGCAACGAATGCCGTCAGAGCCGCCCGGGCTCATCTCGACGAAGACCCGCCCATTGGCCGGGGTGGTCCCCTCCATGTCGAACACCCGGATATAACCGATGTCGACTACGTAGAGCCGCGACTCGTCGGGGGAGAAGCAAATGCCGTTCGGCCGGTCCATCTCCGTGATGACCGGAAGTCCTTCTCCGGTATCGGCGTCGACGCGGAAGACGTAACGGGGAATTTCCTTGACCCCTTTCTTCCCCTCGTAGTTGCCCTCGATTCCCCAGCCTGGGTCGGTAAACCACACTGACCCATCCGAGTGCACCGTGACGTCGTTCGGTGCGTTTAACGGCCTTCCGTTGTACGAATCCATCAAGACAGTGATGGTGCCATCGTGTTCTGTTCGGGTGACTCGTCGGCTCAAGTGCTCGCAGGTCACGAGTCGTCCTTGCAGGTCTCGGGTATTCCCGTTGCTGTTGTTCGACGGCTGACGATAGATGGTCACCTGACCGGTGATCTCGCTCCAACAGAGCATCCGGTCGTTGGGAATGTCGGAAAACAAAAGGTAGCGCCCGTCGCCGAACCACACCGGGCCCTCCAGCCAGCGGCCCCCGGTCCAGAGGCGTTCCACCACCTCCTGCCACACGATCAGCGAGCGGAAACGCTCGTCGACAACTTCGACGGCAGGGTCCGGAAATCGGACGATCGTTCGATCGATCTCCCATGCGCTGATGCCGGGTCGACTTTTCTCCATAGTCTCAACCTCGCCCAATGAACGGCATCTTCGTCGCCATGATCGTCATCGTGGCGACGTTCGCGCCGAGAGGCAAATCTGCCATGTAACGGATCGCACGCCCGACTTCGGCGACATCCATCAAGGGCTCAGGTCTCACGCTGCCGTCTGCCTGGGCAGCTCCGGAAGCTGCTCCGCTGCCCATCTCCGTCGCCGCGTTGCCGATATCGATTTGTCCGCAGGCAATGTCGAACGGCCGCCCATCGAGAGCGGTCGCTTTGGTGAGCCCGATGATGGCGTGTTTCGTAGCGGTATAGGCGATCGAACGCGGCCGGGGGGCATGGGCGGAGATCGATCCATTGTTGATGATGCGGCCGCCTTGGGGCCGTTGACGGCGCATCACTCGGAATGCCTCACGAATGCAGAGAAAAACGCCGGTAAGGTTGACGGCGACCACCTTGTTCCAGACCTCGAGTTCGAGGGCATCGATATCGACTGAAGGTGCTCCGGTCCCGGCGTTGTTGAACAAGAGGTCCAGTCGGCCGTAACGCTGCACGGTGGACTCGAACAAGTTTCGCACGCTAGTCTCATCGGTGACGTCTGTCGGAATCGCATCCAGCTTGCCGGTCAGCCCCGCACCCGCGACTAAGACCGCCTCGAGAGCCTCTCTGCGTCGTCCAGCCAGGACGGCCATCCATCCGTCTCCGGCGAGTGCGTGCGCGACGGTCGCTCCAATCCCGCTGCCGCCGCCCGTAACGATCGCGATCCGTTGCATCTTGGTCGACATAAAGATCTGTTCAGCTGAACCGGGTTGGTATCGGAAAAATTGTTCAGGGAACTTTTCGTTCAGAAGTCTCGTCGCGTCGACTCTGGACTTCGTCGATGAGGAGTTGCCGGAACCTCAACCTGAGAGCTTCCCGCCCACCGGCAGGCATCGCGATTCGTCTTCGATTGTCATTGTCCATCGCAATATCTCCTCTACTAGACGCACTATTCCAGCGGAAGCTTTGTATCGCAGCCTATACTGAAAAGAACTGCGCGTGTGTTGACGCTCGTATTATAACCGCGTTGGTCGGGAGCGATCACGCGAAAGCCTGCACTAGCCAGAGGGCCTATCTGCTTGTGCCAGCCATACCAGAACTCCGGAAAACCATGCAACAGGATCACCACTGGGCCGTCCTGAGGATCCGCAGTCTCCGCGTGCAGTCGAATGTCACCCGGGTGAACCATTGTTCTTCAAGTCTCGATTCATTCACTGCGCATCCTCAAAAGCTAGTTGAACTTTCCTAATCTCCGCAGAACGGCGGATACAACTTACAGAAAAGCCCTGCTTTCGTAGTCCTATCTAGACGGGTAAGGCGCTTGATCATCGCCAAAAGATCCTCCCGACGCTTGGCCACCCCAAGACCGGCCTCGCCTAGTGGATCACTCGTGTCCCCGCCTGAACTCAGTTTCTCGACGGCAGCATCCAACACTTCGTCCTTCGTGCGCCGAGATTGCGTAGATAAACCGATATGGCTCGACCGGAAGCGGACCAGTTTTTGATAGTCGAGCTCCCGCGAGTTATTTCAGAGCGGTAGGGCAGACCCTACCCTGGGCACCATCTGCGCCACAGAATCTGTCTCCGATCCGAGCGGTGAGCTTTCCGAGCGCGTCCCGATCCGTGTCTGCACGAAGAAAACTAAATCCGATGAGAATGGTGACGGCGACAAGGCGTGCCGCCGAGCGCAATTTGGATCATACTTCTTGCCGCCATTCGTGCGGCTGCACAAGGAGGACTCTCTCGGAACCTTCAGTCAGCGCAACGCGTTAACCGAAAGAGATCATTTACGGATCGTAGACGTGGCTCGCTTGGAGTTCTATCGGCCTAGCTTAAAAGGTGGGTTTGTATTCGGGCATCGAGACAGCCCTTTTGCTAGCCCGCTGCGCTCAAATATTCTATTCGTTCTCCTTCGGCTCGCCAGCACGGCGGCGTTTATCCTCGTCGGGCTCGCCAAGGATTGTGCCAGTGGTTGAATCACGACCCCTCCCAGTGTTGCCGCTGCTGGTACTACTGCCCTGGCTACCAGTGCTTCGACTGCGCGAGTCGCTGGCAGTGCCGTCACCAGCCTCGCCGTCAGCTCCCTTTCCGCC
>DASTFK010000418.1:0-2356 GCA_035719945.1 Nitrospira sp. | reverse complement strand
AGCACTAATCCGCGAAACGCAAAGAAGGGAGCTGCGGCGTCGGCCGTTTTCTCATCTCCGCTGGCCTCTTCGTACGTGTCCCAAAACAGTCGAAACAGCACTTCGAAGGAGCCCCGCAGACGTCCCCATCGACAGAGCGAAAAGAAGAGGTAATTGATCGTCATTGAGGTCACATCATCGGCCGGGTCTCCCCACTCTCCCCGCGACCGGTCGAGCACCGAAAAGTCGACTCCGTGTCGGAACAACACGTTCCACGGGTGGAAATCACCATGTACCTGCGACAGCCGGTGCGATGCCCCGCGCAACCGCCAGCGCCAGCGATTGCAGGCTTCTTCAATTCGGCGCAGAAGATCCTCCGTGATGAACTCGTAGCGAGAGGGATAGCTGTCGGTCAAACCCATAATGCATTCTCCGTGGCCGATCAACTCGCGAAGCCGCCGACGATACAGATTCGGATCCCGCCGCTTACGCCGATGGACGGCTGCAAGGTACCGTGCCAACGCCTTCGTTCGTCGACGATCAACCGGCCGAAGCGGACCTCCCCTCCCCAGCCGCTCAAGATCGGTGGCATAGGCCAATCCCTCGCTCCAACGATTAAGGACAAAAAATTCCGACGCTGAGGCGACAGAAAATAACCGGCCTGATCTGGTGAACGCTCCGACGTCGAGAGCCGCCACATGGCGGGGCAAGCGGCCATAGGAATCATAATCCCACAGCATCGCTTGAGCTCGATCCGCCATATGCTCATGACCAAACGGACCCGGGCTCATCGTTTCGACGACGGCGGATTGAACTGTGCGCCCGTGACGAAAGGTTACCTTCACCGGCGAACCATAGCCGTAGCGCTTATAGATGCCCCGAGAACTTTCTTTCCCCACCGGCCCATAAGACAACAGGGTTGTGCGAGACCCGAATCGCTCTCGGAGGTACCGCTCGAGTGATTGCTTCCGTAAGACGGGCATCATGCAGAGCTTACGCAAGTCATGTTCCAGCGCAATGGCCTCCTCTTGTCCCCATGCTGCCTCCGCCGGATGTCGCATTGGGCTTCACAAGCCGAGGCCCACTGAGGAAAAATGCGCCAGATCGATCGCCCAGTTCTCCCCTCACTCTAGGCAGATCGTGGTTTCTGCAACGGCATGTCCTTTGCTGACATCAACTCACAGGCCGACCGACGAGTTGATCTGCATTCCCCGGATCTGAGCCGTTCATGAGGTGCCTATGCCGATGTATGACTATAAATGTCTGGACTGCGGTAAGGAATCGCTGGTGGTGCTGACATTGAAAGAGCATGATGCCGGCGCCGCCACATGCCCGTCATGCAAGAGCACGAGGATGAAGCAGCTGTACACGTCCTTTATCGCACACACCACCAAGAAGAGCTGAGTGAGGGTTTACGGAGGAGACGACGATGCGAATTCTCTGTGCAGTGGATGGGTCGGAATGTTCTCAGTGGGGAGTCCAAACCCTTGGGACGCTCGCAGAAAGGGAGCCCAAGCATGTGGCACTGCTGCATGTCATCAATAAGCCATTGCTCCAGGCAGCGAAGGGAAGGTCGCTTCCTGTAGAGAAGCGGGCGCTGAACGCAATGGAACAGGCCGGGCATCTCATTCTCCGCGAAGCGGAACGGTCCGCGAAAGTCGCGCTTGGGCAGGCTGCGACTGCCCCAAGCACGGCATTTCATCAGATCTTGGCCTACGGCCCCATTGCCTCTACAATTGCGCAACAGGCCCGCCGTTGGAGAGCGGACCTTATTCTCATGGGATCCAGAGGGCTGAGCGACATCAAAGGCTTCTTGCTGGGCAGCGTCTCCCGACATGTCGCGTCTAGTGCCCCGTGCTCGGTCCTGATCGTCAAACAACCCTGTTCCGCCCTCCGCCGTGTGACGCTCGCAGTCGACGATTCCAAACCGTCTCGCGCCGCCGCCAGGTTTCTCCGTTCCCAAATTCTTCCCGACTCGGCGACGGTGACCATCCTCTCCTCTGCGGAGAGCCCGGTCTCAGATTTAGCCGCCCATTACCTAGCGGCATCGCAACTCTCCGATCTCACACAACCGGTCATAGAGCGAACAACCAAGCTGGTCAATTCCATGCGTGACGACTTCATCAAGGAAGGCCAAAGTGTGACCACCGCCGTGCAGATGGGCCATGTCATCGATACCATCGTCAGACATGTAGAAGCGGATCATGCAGACTTGCTTGTCGTCGGGTCGCGCGCGTTGACGAAGAGCGAACGGCTGCATCTCGGCAGCGTGTCCGAAAGTCTGCTGCGACATGCCCCCTGTTCCGTATTGATCGTACGGGGCACGCGTGCCTGACTTCAGATATCACGACATCAATCGCCTCTCGCAAGAGGACGT
>DASTFK010000417.1:0-13617 GCA_035719945.1 Nitrospira sp. | reverse complement strand
TTGGATTGAGCAATCCAACGTCCGATGGTTGTCTCTCTCCTTCTGGCTCCCCGGGTCACACCGCTACCGCTGTCTGAACAAAAACGCACCGTAGAGACCGGCGATGGCGATCGTGACGAGTTCGATGGTCATCAGCACCCGGCTCACCACGGCGTCGGGTGTCGGAGGCGCCAGGATAAAATGCAGTCCCAGGAACTCCGGCGCCTGTGTTGGCGGCGTTTCCCACGGAGGGAACAGAAGCGCAAGGACGAGGACGGCCACCATGCCGTAGAGCACCTGGAGGTTGAGCGCTTCGGGAGACAGGGCGGTTTTCGGGCTGGTCGGGACGACTGAGGCGTCAAGCGGACTCCCGCATTCTGTGCAGTAGCGGTAGATCTCTGGCAGCTCTTTACGGCATCTGGGGCAGGGCTTCATACCCCGTCCAGGCTACACGGAACGGAGAGTCTTTGCTAGAGCTGGCAGAGAGACAGCGTGCTAAAAATGGTAACTCACGCCAAGATTCAACGTGAAGGCGCTGTACGTGGCACGGAATCCGAACGGGTCTGCATTGGGATTGCTATCGTTGGACGAGTACGAAAGCCTGGCCTGGTTGTAGGTACCTTCTCCGAAGAGGGCCCAATGCCGAGTCAAGAAATAGCGCACACCGGCTTCCGCATTGAACCCGATCGATGTGGCGGACTGTCCCGGAGGAGCGCTCGGACCTTTCAAGCTCCCGAAAAAGAGCGCCGGTCCGACGCCGATGTAGGGCTGGAGCCGATTGCCGGGATAGCGGATCATCAAGGTCGCCACTTCCCAAATGATCATTTGCTGATGGACCCCTGACAGTGTACCGGAATTAAGCGAACCTCCCGGTCCGGTAAACGTAATCGAGCCTTCCTTGATATGCGGGGTGGTGTACGAGAGACCGGTCTCGATGCCCAGCCATTTGGCGCGAGAAAAATAGTGTCCCAGCTTTGCCCCCACGTTGAGCGAGGTCTTAAGCGCCTGATCGGACATATCAAGACCGGCGATGCCTTCTTGCGTCGTGACGCCACCGCTCAAGCTTTGAGGAAAGGTGACCCCGAATTTCCCAGCCACGTAGGTTTCCGCCTGCGCCATGGATGGTCTCCACACCTCCTCTGCCAGCATGGCCAGAAGACTCATTCCGGCAACCGCCACCATCACCGTTAGCAGTCTGTGCATTATCGAATCCTCGCTTGCAGTAAGTGTCCCTGCCATCCTACCCATCGAACGCTGAACCACGAAGTAATTTGTGAAACCTTGTTGTGAGCAAACGATGTGCCACGAAGAATCGCAAAAAGTCCGCATAAATCGCAGGTTTTACGCCATGATCACGTGGGTCTGTCGTCTAACGCAGTCGGTGTTGTACAGTCCGTGGACAACGCACTTCGTTGACAGAAGAAAGGATGCCTTTCTATAATCCGGCCGCTTGATTGGACGCGAAGAGACGCGATATCCATTCCATCCACCTAGCTCTTCATCCTGAACAATGCCGCCCGCCCAACGAATTGCTGTGATCGGTGCCGGAGCCTGGGGAACGGCGCTTGCGAAGCATCTCGCGGAAAAAGGACTCCAGATCACCTTATGGGCCTATGAGCGGGAGGTGCTCGATTCGATCGCCGCCAAGCGCGAGAACCAGTTGTTCTTGCCGGGTGTCACGCTTCCTGCCGCACTCAAGGTGACGAACGTTCTGGCGGAAGCCGTGGAATCGTGCGATGGCCTGCTGTTCGTCGTGCCATCGCATGTGGCTCGTCTCGTCCTCCAGCAGCTTGCCTCTGTGCTCTCTCGCCCACTCCCCATCGTGAGTGCCACGAAAGGCGTCGAGGAAGACACCTTTAAGCTCATGACGCAAGTCATCACCGATGTGCTGCCTCCCGCTTTGCACGATGGGCTCATGGTGCTGTCCGGACCCAGCTTTGCGATGGAAGTCAGTCAGGGACAGCCCACGGCGCTGTGTCTGGCGGGAACCAATGCTGCGTTGGTCGAATCCTTCCAGACCGCCTTCATGACGTCCTCTCTTCGCGTCTATGCCGATAGCGACGTCGTCGGGGTGCAATTGGGTGGGGCGTTGAAAAATGTGATGGCCCTGGCGGCTGGCGTCATCGATGGGTTGGGGTTGGGACACAACACGAGGGCCGCCATGATCACGAGGGGACTGGCCGAGATGGTGCGTCTGGGCACGGCGATGGGAGCAGATCCGAGAACATTCTATGGTTTGTCGGGTGTCGGCGATCTCGTGCTGACCTGCACCGGCGCCTTGAGCCGAAACCATCATGTCGGCGTTCGTCTCGGCCAAGGCGACAAACTGGAGACGATTTTGGGAGGGATGCAAGCGGTCGCGGAGGGCGTGCGAACGAGTCGGGCGGCTGCCGGCTTGGCGGTGCGGCATGGCGTGGAGATGCCGATCGTTCGCGAAGTCAATGCCGTTCTGTTCGAAGGAAAATCCTGCCGCAAAGCCGTGAGCGATCTGATGGAACGGGTCGCCAAACCGGAAAAGGGCAGACCATGAACCGTGAACGGCTCGAGCGCCTGCTCACCCGTGTGCGAAACGGGAAAGTGACTGTGCCCGCGGCGTTGGAACAGCTGCGCGGGCTGCCGTTCGAAGACTTGGGATTCGCTTCCCTCGATCACCATCGTTCCATCCGGCAGGGCTTCCCGGAAGTGATTTTGTGCGAAGGCAAGACACCCATGCAGATTCGAGGCATCGCGGCTTCACTGCTCAAACATCACAGGCCCTTCCTGGCCACGCGGGCGACTCCTCAGGTGGCGGCTCTCATTAAGAGGATCGATCGTCGAGCGGTTTATCATGATCAGGCCCGCATCGTGGCCGTTCGCGATCTCAAACGGCGGCTGGAGGGACAGGTGTTGGTGATCACCGCCGGCACTTCCGATGTCCCGGTGGCGGAGGAAGCGAGAATTACCACGGAAGTCATGGGCAGCCGGGTGGAGACGCTCTATGACGTGGGGGTCGCAGGCATACACCGGTTGTTGGGACGCCACAAGCAGCTCACAGACGCCCACGTCATTGTGGTGGTCGCCGGAATGGACGGCGTGCTGCCGAGCGTCGTCGGGGGGTTGGTGGATTGTCCCGTCGTGGCCGTGCCCACCAGCCGCGGCTACGGCGCGAGCTTCAATGGGTTAGCCGCGCTCTTGACCATGCTCAATTCCTGTGCGGCGGGCGTGGGCGTTATGAACATCGACAACGGTTTTGGCGCCGGCTGCCTCGCGCATCGGATCAACGTGCTGGGCGAGAGGGCAGCCCTCCGTTCACGGAAGTAAGCCGTCACACAACACCTGCCGGTCTACCGCACTTCCAGTGTTCCTCGCTTGGGCCAAGAGACCATGAGCGTGCGCGGGCCTTTGTCGCCGTTTGAAAGGAGCTTGGCTCGGAGTTCGAAGTGGTACGTTCCGGCTTCGGCCGGCGTCTTTGTGTGGTCCATGCCATCCCACGTCAGCACGATGGAGATCCTCGGCGGCTCCGTGCTGACCGGCGTCGCCACAGGCGATTCCAGAGGTTTGCGCAACGAGAGAAAACGGATGGAGGTCTTGGAAGGAGAACTGACGAGTGAGGACACTTCGAGGATCGTGGCGCCGTCAAGTTCTTTGGGCAGTTGGACCACCGCAGAAAATTCCAGTGCACCCGCCGATACCGTGTAGGGAGTAGGGCTGATCTTCAGTTCGAGGACCTTGAGTTCCGGCTCGTGGCGAGGCGCCTTGGTCGGCTTGGACTTTGCCGAGACCGCGTCGGGAGACAGCATGAACAGCATCGAGCAGACCATCGTCCATGCCAGAACGACCGGAACAAGACGGAAACAGGTCGGTTGTGTCGTGGTGCCCAGCATGAGTCGTGTCGTCTGTGGCCTTCTGGTTGCCGGGAGGCAGGAGGAGCCGATGTGCCGCTGTGGGATAACACAGTGTCTGCAGCCTGTCAATGCGCGCGCTGTGATTGCCGTTCACCGCATCGTTGGGTAAGATGGCGCGGCTGAACGGGCCGTGGAAAGGACAAACGTGGGCGCTCACTTACACTTCGATTGCTTCTCCGGCATCAGCGGGGACATGACGTTAGGCGCGCTGATTGACGCGGGCGCGCCGTTCCCAGAGCTGGTCAAAGGCCTGGCGCGGCTCGGCCTACGGGGGTTCAGGCTCCGGAAACGCCGGGTGCAGCGTGGAGCAATCTCGGCCACCAAAATCGACGTGCTCATCACGTCGAATCTCCGGCATCCGTTGTCGCTCTCCCGCATTCGTACGGTGCTTTCCTCGAGCCGGCTTTCGCCGAACATACGCCGGCAAAGCCTCGCGGTGTTCGAGCGTCTGGCGGAAGCCGAAGGAAAGGCCCATCGCGTCTCCAAAGACCATGTGCATTTTCATGAAGTCGGTGACCTGGATTCGTTCGTCGACATCGTCGGCGGGCTGATCTGCTGCGAACTGCTCGACGTGAGCAGGGTCACGGCTTCTGCAGTGAACGTCGGGACCGGTACGTTGCACTCCGCGCACGGCGTCTTGCCTGCACCGGGCCCCGCGGTCGCGATGCTCGCGAAGCAGGTGCCGATTTACAGCGCCGGACCTTCGCGTGAACTGGCGACCCCGACGGGTCTTGCGCTGCTGAGAACGCTTACCGCTGAATTCGGACCAATGCCGCTGATGACTCCGGTCGCCGTGGGGTACGGTGCCGGGGATGCCAACCCGGAGGGATGGCCGAACGTCCTTCGTGTCTTTCTGTCACCGGAAGGTGCCAGGGATGGCCGGGCGCGGGACACCGTGGTCCAAATCGAAACAAACCTCGACGACGTCAATCCCCAGACCTACGAGCACATCATGGAGCGGCTCTTCCGTGCCGGGGCCCTGGACGTCACACTTACGCCCGTCATTATGAAGCGTGGCCGCCCCGCCATTGTGCTGGCCTGTCTCGTGCCGCCCGTCGGCGTCGATCCAGTGCTGAATGTATTGTTCGAGGAAACGACAGCGCTGGGGGTCAGGGTACAGGAGATCAGCCGGCATATTCTTCAGAGACGGTTCGCGTTAGTGAAGATCCGAGGCGGAACGGTCAGGATCAAGATTGCGGCCGTCGACTCCGTAAACACCAAGGCCGCGCCGGAATATCTCGACTGCAAGCGGATTGCCGTGCGGACAGGACGTCCCGTCAAAGTGGTGCTGGAGGAAGCGGCATTAGCCTATGCGAAGACCCGCCCTGCATCGAAGGGTCGTTCGTGACGCTGCTCGCCTACGTCTTCTTGTTCGGTGCATCCGTGGTGGTCACGCTCGGCGCCTGCGCGCTGTTTACGAACGCGATCGAATGGCTGGGAAAGCGCCGGAACCTGTCCGAGGGTGCAGTAGGCAGCGTCCTGGCCGCGATCGGCACCACGCTTCCAGAAACCTCGATTCCCATCGTGGCCATCTTTTTCGGTGCGACGCGCGAAGAAGCCGAGGTGGGGTTGGGCGCGATTCTTGGGGCCCCCTTCATGCTCAGTACGCTGGTCGTTCCAATGCTCGCGTTGTTGTTGCTGGTCTATGCTCGGCTGGGCAAACGAGGCCGTTCCTTCCGTCTCAACTACAAGGACATCACCGTTGATTTGACGTGTTTTGAGCTGGCCTACATGGTCGCGTTGGCCTGCGCCTTTGTCCCGTCTCGGCCGGTGCACATAATGGCCGCCGTCGGCTTACTCAGCCTGTACGGGTACTACGTCAAGCTCAAGTTCAGTGACGATGAGTCGAATGAGCCGAGCGAGCTCGGTCCGCTGTTGTTTTCCAAACATGCGACAACACCCTCGTATGCGGTCATCACACTGCAGGCGCTGGCGGGGCTGGGGGGGCTCGCACTAGGCGCGCATCTGTTTGTCACCGCGGCTGACTCAACGGCACATCTCCTGACTATTTCTCCGTTGATCTTGGCCCTCCTGATTGCACCGCTCGCCACAGAACTGCCGGAGATGTCCAACAGCTTTCTCTGGCTCTATCAAAAGAAGGACCGGCTGGCCGTCGGAAACGTCACCGGCGCCATGGTGTTTCAAGGCACGGTGCCCGTGTCGGTGGGCCTCCTGGGCACCGAATGGACGCTCGCGCCGTCGGCGGTGGTCACGATGGTCCTTGCGGTGGTCGCGGCGGGAAGTTTGTTGCTGCAAGCGGCGTGGTCTGGTCAGTGGCGTCCCTGGTTGCTCACGATCGGCGCGGGCCTTTATATAGGGTATGCGATGTATTTGTATGGGTGGTGAGCTGTGAAGCCCGCAGCAAAAACAGCACACAGAGTGCCGCTGCTCGGCATTACAATGGGCGACCCGGCAGGTATCGGACCGGAAGTCATCGCCAAGGCCCTTATGGGAACTGCCCTCCGGCGTGTCTGCTCTCCGCTTGTCATCGGCTCTTCAGACGTCATGCAGCAAACCGTGAAGAGGCTGAAGCTCAAGCTCTCAGTGCGCGTGGTCAAGGGACATGAACCCATGGGGCGGCGACCCGGAGAGATTGCCGTGTTGGATCCGCTCGAGCGGCCGCTCACTCACTACCAATCCGGCGTGGCGGCGCCGGAAACCGGTGCGGCATCGGTGGCCTTTATCAAGAAAGCCGTGCACCTGGCCCAGACAGGCTGTATCGACGGGATGGTCACCGGGCCGATCAATAAAGAAGCCATCAATATGGCCGGGTGTCATTACCCGGGCCATACGGAACTGCTGGCGGACCTCACTCACGCGGAAGAATCGGGCATGATGATCATCGGAGGCCCGCTGAAGATTATGTTCGTGACGACGCACGTCGCCATCAAGGACCTTCCATCGCTGTTGACGCAAGCCAAGATCGAAAAGGGCATTCGGCTGGCGCACATGGCCATGACGACGCTCTTCGGGGTCAAGAAACCCCGTATCGGAATTGCCGCCCTCAATCCGCATGCGGGAGAGCGAGGTCTTTTCGGCGACGAAGAGTTGCGCGTCATTTCACCTGCCGCCCGCGCGGCGCAGGCCAAGGGGATTCTCGCCAGCGATCCAATGCCGGCGGATACGCTATTCGGGAAGGCCGCCCGAGGCGACTACGATGCGATTGTCGCGCTCTATCACGATCAGGGATTGATTCCTCTGAAGATGGTCGCCTTTGGCAGCTGCGTCAACCTCACGGTCGGCCTGCCGATCATCCGCACCTCGGTCGATCACGGCACCGCCTTCGACATTGTCGGCAAAGGCATCGCCGATCCCGGCAGCCTCATGGAAGCGGTCAAACTTGCCGCCAGGCTCGCGCAGAAGCGACCACCATCCCACGCCTCACCATAGGAGAACCACCCGATCATGCCCATGGATTCGAACAAAGCGCTGTTGGTCATCCAGCACCAACTCAAGGAACTGGATTCGATTTATCAGGATACGATGGAGATGTCGCTCAACACCGTGGCCGGCACTGAACGGGTCGCCAAATGGCGTGTCCGGACGATTGCCTTGCTGACCGAATCGGTCGACGAGAAGGCCGCGCAGGAGTTCGCCCGTCTGCAGCCGGGCATGGTCTTTACCAATGATCTCGTTGAGGAGTTCACTGATCTGGTCGATTGCTTCCGCGTGCCGCTCAAGGCGTTGGGGCAGCAGATCTCCAAAGCCGCTCAGCGCCCTCCCGACGGAGGGTCGTAGGTGCCAGCGCCGTTCCCCCCGGCAAACAAGCGCCTCGGACAGCATTTCCTGATCGATCAGAACATCGTTCGAAAAATCGTCGCCGGAGCGGAACTCGCACCGGACGACACGGTGCTTGAAATCGGTCCAGGCCGAGGCATCTTGACGGACGCGCTTTCTCGTGCAGCCCGTCGCGTGGTCGCGATCGAGATTGATGCCGAGCTGTGCGCGTTGCTGCAAGCACGCCAAACCGACTGGAAGAATGTGGAGTTGATCTGTGCGGACGCCCTGATCCATCCGTTCGAAACCCTGCCGGCCGGTGTGGTGGTCGCGAACCTGCCGTACTACATTTCAACCCCGCTCCTCTTCAAATTCCTCGAGCATCGCCGCCGGTTCCCGCGCTTGGTGCTGATGCTGCAAAATGAAGTCGCCGACCGCCTCGTGGCGAAGGCCGGCGATGACGATTACGGTGTTCTGTCGGTCTTGATGCAGTATGCGGCCGACGTGAAAAAGGCCTTCAAGGTCTCGGCCAACTGCTTTCGTCCGCGACCGGACGTCGACTCCGCCGTCGTAGTGCTGCGTCCAAGACCGGAGGCGTTGCTCTCTCCGCATGAGGAGCCGGGCTTTACTGCGCTTGTGAAAGCCGCATTTGCCCATCGCCGGAAAACTCTGGTGAATTCGCTTCGCGACGAAGGATATGAGGCGCCAATCGTGACCGAGGCAGTGGCCTCGATGCAGCTGGTCCCGACCGTCCGCGCCGAGACGTTGACGCTCGAGCAATTCATGGAACTGACAAGACAACTGGCTCGACGCAACGTCTTATGACGCCTGGAAGAGTCGTGACGTTTGTTTGAATTGGCCTACCCCCTGTGTTAGCATCCCGCGCATGGGCGTAACCAGCTCGGCCAAGCGGGGCGAGGCCCGTCGCGTCCCAGCTCCCCCTTCCCATCTGAAGCGTGAAGTAATCGGCGTAATGCTGGTGGCGCTGAGCCTCCTTACGCTGTTGAGTCTGCTGTCCTTCGTGCCCGGCGAGCCCAAGGTCGTGGCGACGTCGAGCACCACGACGACACCGCCGACGCACAATCTGATCGGCTCAGCGGGCGCGGTCTTTTCGTCATTGCTCTTTTCTCTGATCGGGGGCGCCGCGTACCTGTTTCCGCTGCTTCTCGGGCTGCTCGGCGCCCGTTGCTTCACTCAGAGCGACCTTTCGATCCGGCTGCGCAATGCCGGCGCCTCGCTGACGGCGCTCTTGTTCCTGAGCGGCCTGCTCCATCTCGAGGTCGCAGCTGTGCCCACGATTTCCAGCGGGATGGTGTTCCGGGGGCAGGGGGGAGGGCTATTCGGACAACTGCTGGCCGACGGACTACGGGCCTATTTCGCCAACACCGGTGCTCATATCCTCATCATCTCCGGGTTCGTCGTCGCGCTGCTCTTTACGGCTCCGGTCTCGCTCGCGCAGTTGGCCATTCAAGCGTCTGAATGGGGCAAAAAGGTGTTGGCGGGTATCAGGACTTTGATTCCGGAGCGGACAACAGAGGCCGAGGCAGAAGCGCCGAAACCCGCCAAGGCGAAGCGGACAAAATCCATCCGGTCGGTCATCGAAGAGGCGCTGCCGCAGCCGGAGGAGACGGTCCCCGCTGAAGTGGCGGTCCTGCCGCGGGCGGTGGTGCCACCAGAACCAGTAGAGGTCGACGAACCTGAGCCAGAGGCTCTGGTCTCGAGCAAGACGGACGACGCCGGCGACTACCAATTGCCGGATGCGGACGAATTGTTGACGGACCCATCGGGCGTCTTGACCCGCATCACCGACGACGAGCTCAAGGCCCAGTCCGACATCCTCTCGAAGGCGTTGTTGAGTTTCGGCATCGAAGGCCGGATCACCGAGGTCCGCCCTGGGCCTGTGGTGACCATGTATGAGTTCGAGCCGGCACCCGGGACAAAGGTGGCCAGGATCGTGAACCTTGCCGACGACTTGGCCTTGGCGATGAAAGCCATCAGCTTGCGAATCGTCGCACCGATCCCCGGCAAGTCGGTCGTCGGGATCGAAGTGCCCAACACGCAACGTGAAACTGTGTCGATGAAGGAAGTCGCGACGAGCGACGCCTTCACACGGGCCCGGTCCAAGCTGACGCTGGCGCTCGGAAAGGACATTTTCGGCTCCCCCGTCACGGCGGATCTTAAAACGATGCCGCATCTCCTCGTCGCGGGGGCCACGGGTGCGGGCAAGAGTGTCAGCCTGAATACGATGCTGATCAGCATCTTGCTCTCAGCAAAACCCAATGAAGTGAAACTGCTCTTGATCGATCCCAAGATGCTGGAATTCCAGACCTACGACGGGATCCCCCATCTGCTGCGGCCGGTCATTACCGACCCGAAGTCCGCGGCCCGCGGCTTGAGTTGGGTCGTGCAGGAAATGGAGCGCCGGTATAAATTGCTGGCGGAAGCAGGGGTCCGCAACATCGATTCTTACAACCGCAAGGTGGCCGGTGCCCAAGGCGTGCTTCCCGACACCGGAGCGGAAGGCAAGCCGGATCAGCCGGAGTTGCCGATGCGCTTTCTCTCGGAAGAGGAACGTTTGTCTGCCGGGGAAACGGCGATCCAGGACGGCAATCCCGGATCGTTTATGCCGCCGCCGACTCCACCGGAACCCCTGCCGTACATCGTCGTCATGATCGATGAGCTTGCGGATTTGATGATGGTCGCGCCGAAGGACGTGGAAGACAAGATCGCTCGGCTGGCACAGATGGCGCGCGCTTCCGGCATCCATCTCGTGCTGGCGACCCAGCGCCCTTCGGTCGACGTGCTGACGGGCTTGATTAAGGCGAATTTTCCGGCGCGAATCGCGTTTCAAGTCTCCTCGAAAACGGATTCCCGGACGATCCTCGATGCCAACGGCGCAGAAGCGTTGCTGGGCCGCGGCGACATGCTCTACCTCGCCTCCGGGACGGGCCGCTTGATGCGTCTGCACGGCTCGTTCGTGTCCGACGACGACGTCCGCCGCGTGGTTGAATTCGTCAAAGAACAAGCCATGCCGAGCTATAACCAGGAATTGCAGTCCTTGAAGCAGGAAGAGGTGAAGGAGGAGGAAGCGCAGGACGAAGTCTATGAGCAGGCCAAGGAGCTGGTGCTGTCGACCGGACAAGCCTCCGCGTCGCTCATCCAACGGCGGCTGAGGGTGGGGTATCCGCGGGCGGCCCGAATGATCGAACAGATGGAAGCCGACGGGCTGGTCGGTGCTGCCGGACGCGATGGCCGTCGCGAAGTGATCGGGCGCCGGGGGCCGGTCGGAGATGCCCACGAATGATGAGGCTATGGGTGCTGGCCATCGGCGCCATGCTCGCGGTGAGCGTTTCGTATCCCGTCTTGGGAGAGGACGGAGGTGACGAGCAGGCGCGTAAGGAAGTTCGGGAAGTGATGAAGCACTTGCAAGCGCGCTATGAAAAGACGAAGGACCTCCAGGCCGATTTCACGCAGAAGACCACGATTGAAGGATTTGAACGGCCGATGACCTCGTCCGGAAAGGTATATATCAAGAAACCTGGCCGCTTGCGCTGGAACTATCTGGAGCCTTCGGCCGAGGACATTTATGTACAAGGAGACGACGTTAAAGTATATGTGCCGGAGCACAAGCAGGTCCTGATCGGAAAACTCACTCACATGGCTGCGTCCCGGGCGCCGCTGGAGCTGCTTCAGGGGGCGGCGAAGCTCGATGCCTCCTTCGACGCCGAACCGACGCCGGGGAAAAGCCGTGGCGTGGGAGGCATCAGGCTCGTGACGCTGGTGCCGAAGTCGCACGACGCGGAGGCGCATGGGTCGGTGCAGAGAATCGTCGTGGAAGTCTTCCCCAAAACCTATTTTATTCGAAGCCTTTCCCTGTATGAGGTCAGCGGGAATGTGTCGAATTTTGAATTTTCGTCCCTGCAATCGAATATCGGGTTGGATGACGGCCTGTTTGCTCCCAAATTTCCGCCCGATGTCGAAGTCGTCAAGGCGCCGGTGCTGACCCAGCCTTAATGAGGCCAATGACAGCAGGACCGGCCAGAAGGAGCGATCACCGATGAGTACAGCAGTCTTGGGCTCGGTCGCAGAAGCGACGGAACAGGCTATCGCCAGGTTGGACGTTGATCGATTATATCGAGACTATTGGGAGCAGAACGAGTTCATCGTCATTCCCCAGTTTCTCCCGCGCGACTTTGTCGAGGCGACGCTCGTGCCTCAGGCTCAGGGAGTCAAGCACCAGCTGAATCGCAATTACATTCCTGGCCACAAGAAGGGCGGGAGCGTGAGCTACTACACGGTGCAAGAACAAGCCCCGCTCTTTCTTGATCTGTATCGCTCACCGGCGTTTCTGGCGTTTCTCAGCCGGCTCACCGACGCCAAGCTCATGCTCTGTCCGGACAATGATCCGCACTCGTGCGCCCTGTACTATTACACGGAGGCCGGCGACCATATCGGGTTTCACTATGATACCAGCTACTACAAAGGGGCCCGCTATACGATTCTGATGGGATTGGTCGACAGATCGACGCAGTGCAAGCTGGTCTGCGAGCTGTTCAAGGACGTTCCCGGTAAGACTCCACGAACATTGGAATTAGTCACGGAGCCCGGCGACATGGTGATCTTCAACGGTGACAAACTGTGGCACGCAGTGACGCCGCTGGGACAGGGAGAGGAGCGGATCGCATTGACGATGGAATACGTGACCAATCCCGAGATGGGTCCCTTGAAGCGATTGTATTCCAACCTCAAAGACTCATTCGCCTATTTCGGCATTCGCGGTGTCTTCAAGCAGGCATTCTCCTCTCCTCCCAAAGCACGCTGAGGCAGGACTCCATCGAGCGAATCGGTCAGTTTCTCGTGACCACAGGAACGCTGACCACGCCCGTCACCCTCGCCAGTTCCTAACGGCCGGACATTCATGGACTGACCGATCAGCCGCGGCCGCCCTGCACGCAGCGGCTTCAAGCGTCTGGGGAACGGTCCTTGATGAATGGTTTCCAGATCTGCCAGCGAAGCGCGAAGCGCTCGCGCGACCATCCACGCCAACGTGAGTCCCGGAGTCCAGTACACGGCGTCGCGCATCTGTTCAACGAGATGGGATGGCAGATTGACTGTCAGCCGTACCATGCGGGGTCCTTCACTCTTCTCTCTGACGAGGCTCGGGCTCGTGACGGCTCCTCCACGACGGAGTTGGCTCTCGGTTGGGCCCGCGGTCGTTGTCGTCGTTGGCATGGATTCCTCCTCACATAGTGATAGGGAAGACGGTCGTCTGTTGCTCACCATTGCCACGGGCGTTTGCCTTCAGAAGAAGGCTGCGGACCGAAGTGCAGGCCCGCAGCCTCGGTGGCAGAGAAACGGGGCGACGGAGGGCCGCCGGATGGGCACGATCCGGCGGCGCGTCCAAGTTCTGCGCCGCTTCTCGCCAATTCCTCGGAATGGTCATCATCCTGGTCATGGTGTATCGCTGTGCAGAACCGGTTCAGCAACAGGCATGCCATGGCCAGCGCGGCATCGCTCCCTTACTCAAGAATCCTAAATTGTTGATCTATCGCTGATCGGGTGAGGCCCGAGAAGGAGGAGGAGAAAACCACGTATCGGAATCAATACCGGCGGTATCGATTCGGATACGCTGAGGGAATGACTACAGAAAGAGGGTGGGAGGCAAAGCCCCTATTGATGTAAGTGCTTCATAGCAGCCGCACACAGGATAATGAAAAACCCCATCCAGAGCGCTGCACGTTGGAACGGGATCACCTCGTAGGGTTCGCCTTCTTCGGCCTCGTCATCGGCTTTGAAAATCACCGTATAGAGGAAAAGGGTCACGAGGCAGAGCACGAGGAAGAGCTTGATAAAAAAGACCGTGAGGTATTTGGCGTGGTGCTGGACGCCTGAGCCGGTCTGTGAGGTCAGCACTTGGTTGACGTAGTGGAGATTGATTCCGCCGGTAAATAACAGAATGACGAGCAAGATGCCCGCTACTTTCTTGTAGTGTTGATAAAAGACGTGTGTGATTGGCTTGATCTGCTCCCGGGCAACC
>DASTFK010000416.1:0-3320 GCA_035719945.1 Nitrospira sp. | reverse complement strand
CTGGCCGCGCAATTGAAGGCAAAGGGAGCCGTCGGCGACTACTCGGGCCCGTGGGCCTGCGAAACCCTGGGCGGGGCAGGGGGCCAGACGATCGTTGGCGCCATGTCGACGGGCACGCATGGGGGTGACGTAAACTTTGGGCCGATTGCCAGTATGGCCGTCGCGTTGCACCTGGTCGATGCGCAGGGAACCCACCACTGGATCGAACGCACCCGGCTCCGGCCCACGATGCTGCCGATTCACTTGGTCGACGGAACGCTCGTCAGGCAGCGTTTCGGGATGGAGTATCACCGCGACGACGACTTGTTCAACGCGGTCGTCGTGTCCTGCGGGCGCATGGGCGCGATCTGCTCCGTGGTGCTTCGGGCCGTGCGCCAGTACGCGCTCGAAGAGGAGGTCAACGAAACCGACTGGAACGACGTTCGGACCTGGATCAACAACAAGAGCCCGGTCTTTCTGATCAATCGTTTTGTCTCGGTTGAGATCAACCCGAATGGACAGTGGAAGCATCCGTCGCAGCACACCTGTTACGTTCGGACGCGCCGGCTTCGCGCGCTGAACGACGCCGGAAGCCCGCCTTACGGAAGGGACGAGCGGGGCGTGAAGCATGGCACGGAGGTGAATCTCACGACGAGCGCCGGCGGCCTTTCGGCGATCCTTTGCGGAACGGACGACATCCTGCGTGCTCCGTTCAAGGACCTGGTCGACTACTTCGAGAAAGCCAGGGAAAAGGCCGTCGCCGTCTGGGTCGCCTCTGCCGCCATCATCGTTGCGCCGCTCCCGATTCCACCAAGCGTGCGCCAGGCAGCGCTGGCAGCCCAAAGCGCGGCTGCGGGCGTGATCGCCTACACCACGATCATGCTCGACATTGTCTGGCGGATTATCGATCACATCCTGCCGCCGCCGCCCACCACATTTAGCGACGCGACAGCCCTCGCGCTGAACTATCTATCCTACCTAAGCCATATTGCTGACACGCTCAGCCTGCATTCCGCGGACCTGTTCTTCATCATCCGCATGGTCATCGGCGCCGTCTTCGCCAGCGAAGCCGGCGGGAAGCTTCAGAAGCCCGCGATCAGCTATGCCGCCATGGATGGCCACAATTACAAGAACAAGGGCTGCGTTGCTCCGGGCGATTCCATCGAGGTGTTTTTTGATGCCAACGACCCAAATGTTCAGGTCTTTATTGAGAAGATGTTCCACCGCGTCCACCAGCTCGAAATGGGAGAGGTCACGGATGACGGGCATCCGGCGGTCTTCGGCGGCTACATCTCCGCGCGCTTCATGGCGGCGTCCGACGCCTTCCTCGCCATGCAACGGTGGCCGATGACCTGTGCGCTCGAAATCGCCGGCCTGTCGCGCGTGAACGGCACGCAGAAATTCCTGGAGCTGGTCGAGGCGGACGCGATCGAGACGAACGCCATCATTCACTGGGGCCAGCGGAACAACTGGCACATGAAGCAGGTGGAGAGTCTCTATGACCCAAGTCCGCCGATGGGGCTACTCTATCGATGGAGAGAAGCGCTCTCGAGCCTGACGGATCACGGCAGATTTGACCTCTTTTCCACAAAGTTTTCTCACCAGCGCGGACTCGAGATCACCGTTCCGCTAATCAAGAGCCTCGCGTGTGCGCCGGAAGTCGTCTGTGCGGGCAGCGTGACAGTGGTCGAATGGGACGCCATCAGCAATCCGCCCGAAACGGTCGCCGAGCTCAAGATATGGCGTGCGGACGGCACGACAGAAACCCGGATCCTGCCGAGCCTCATCGGATCGCTGCCCCTGCCGGCGCCTATTGGGATCAGCAAGCTCGAACTTCTACTTGCCCGAGAGTTGAATGGGCAGGTCTATCATGATTCCCGAACCACTCAATGCCACGGCGTCCTGGATGGCGACGAGCGACCGTATCTGTTCACCGCCGAACTCTACAATGAAAACGGCCAGGACTTCTGGGCCTATTTCCACACTCTCCGGTCGCGCTTCATTTCCAATTCGCTCTTGGTCTCCGAAATCGAGGTGACCTTCACGGGGCCTCAGATCTGGACGTTGCAGACCCCTGGTTTGCCGGTGCTTGCCATACCAACCTCGCCCACGCGCCTTCAGTTTCCCACGCGGCCGGTCTTCAACAAGGAGTGGAACTATCGGGCCAACCCGCCGCATGCGCCGGGCGCGCCGCCGCAGATCGGAGTCCGCTACAAACTCGTCTGTCAACATTGAATCATGAACCAGCAAGATCATAACCAAGATACCGAGAACTTTAGCCGGCCACCCGATGTGGCGAAGATATTGGATGAGTTTCTGCAGACGACCAAGCGGTTCGAGGCGTCCGCGGATGATCTGGTTCGCGCGCGTGTGAGTTCCTCGCTCGTGGTCGAGGACATTCAGATCTCAGACCCAAAGCTGGACCCCGAACTGCGGAAGCGAATCGAGGCCGCTGTGGTCGCAGCCGTGAATGCCGCCTTTCGCAAGGCCGTGCTCAGCGCCGGGGAGATCCTGACCCAGGCGCCTCGGCAACCTTATCGTTGAGACGAGGTGGCCAGAGGTGATGGCGGATCGCGCAGCTACCGCACGGTCGACCTGGCCAAAAACAAACACCACCAGGCGCAGCCCGTTGCGTTAGGCCCATCCTCACGCCACCCGCGAAGACTCCGAGTTGGCGACCGCGCATCCGATCCCGATGCTCCGGATTTTGTCAAACTCTGACTTAGGAAGTTGAAGCCTTTTCCCGGAGTTCAGGTTGAGATGAAACCGAGACGAACAATTTTCTGCAAACGTCATTTGCAGCCACTCCATCTGCCGATCCCGATTCTTTCGGCGCAGGAACGTTGACGTCACTTGACTCCACTTGCGCCTCGCGTGAGTCCCTCGGAGGAGACCATTATCTCGCCCAGTTCCTCGGGTCTGCGTTGAAAATGCAGGGAGACCGATCTAAATATCGGGTGTGAGACCCTTTCTCGAAACGCCGAGCCGCACCAGCTTTCCTCCACGGCTGGATGAACGGCATCGCGTTCGGGCCGTGCATGTGGGCCGGATTTCAATGACACCGATCTGGATAGTTACCCTTTTCGTTCTAGCGTGCGCTGCCTCGACGTTGCCGGCGCAAAGCCAGACCCCCGTGCCCCAGCAAGAGTTCAATGCCGTGGCGCAATCGACGAGCAGCTTAAAGATCCATCGAGAGCCCGTCATCACGTGCACGGTAGGCCGTGCAGGTTTCCTTCGCAATGCGGGCCGATCAGCGACAGTCGTCGAAACGACGGTCGCCCTTGGAGGATCAAGCATCGTCTTGGGCGGGACGCTCTTTGCTTTAGTGGCAAGCTTCCGTT
>DASTFK010000415.1:0-5462 GCA_035719945.1 Nitrospira sp. | reverse complement strand
TGGAACCACCGCACCCGGTTGATAGACCAGTTGGGGGGAACAGGAGAGAGTGAGTAGCAGCGATGTCACCACCGGTAACAGGAGGGATCCGCTCGTGCGAAGACGCGCTGGAGTAGACATCATCTCGGCTCCCTCCACGGAGAAGATCCCGCCATCACCCTACAGCCCTGGATGCGTCGTTGCAAGGGGTGGGCATCTCGCGGTCTGCTTGCGGCAGCCCTGAACGGAAGGCCCGATTAGTTCATCGGGATAATCGTGGTGGCCACCTCAGTGGGAAGCAGCAACGTCACCATCGCCTGATTCTGTCCGTCCGGTTGCACTAGGGCAAACAGCGCAACCGGCTGAGGGACTGTGCCGTGGGGAAACGCCAATAATGCCGGAAAATCGATCAAAGGCGCCGTGGTCGGCTGCGCCGTCAGGCGAAGCCTGAGCGCCATCAGCACGTCTCGCAATCTGGCAGACCGTTCCTCTTCTGTCAGCGTCTTGGCCGGAGCAATACCCGTATCCCACAGGGGCTTCGTCACCGTGACAGAAAACGACAAGCCGAGTTGTTGGGCTGTCGGTGTGACATCGATCAAGGCACCAGTGTCGATCGCCTGCTGAAAAGGGATCGGCGCCGGCGTGGAGCGATCAGCTGGTTGCTCTGATTCTGCTACAGGCTCTGGCGGGACGGGCGTCGATGCCAACGGCTCTTCTGAGAGTTCCGGATCTACTATTTCCAGACCTGATATTTTCGGAGTTGGGAGGGATTTCAGGATTCCCTCATAGACCGACCTAGCTCGAGCGGACCATCGGGGATTCAAGGGACGGCCGGCAAAGGCCGCCTCGGCGGCGTGGCGTTCGTCATGGGAAAGGACACGAGGATTCTCTTTGTCTTGCATATAGAAGAACATAAGTCTTCTAGGATGAAAGTCAAGGAGCCGCCGGTCGCTAGTCCCTGAGCGGCTGGCCCTTCGTTTCCGGAGCAAACCACAGGACGCCGAGGCCGACAATATACACCAATGCTACGGTACTGGCGGCACGGCCGAAGGTGCCGAGGGCGGTCACCAGCCAGCCGGTCAAGAACGGCGAGGCGGAAGCCAAAATTCTTCCGGCATTGAAGCAGAAGCCAGCGCCGGTGGCACGGAGCCTCGTCGGATACAGTTCAGGCAGATATATTGGGAAACCGCTGAAAATGCCGTTGTTGAAGAACCCAAGGATCGGCAACAGCATCAGCACGCCGGCATAATCCGATGGAAGCAGATACGTCGTGGGCAGCATGACCAAGCTACCGATGCACATGAAGGCAAAGACGGGCCGTCGTCCGAAGCGGTCAGCGAGCGGACCGAAGCTGAGATACCCGAAAATCGCTCCGGCGTTCAACGCCATGATCGCATAGCTCACGGCCTTAGTGAGGGTGGCCGGCTCAGCTCCGCGGAACTCTGGTAATTCATGCACCAGGGTCGGCGCCCAGTTGGTCGAACCCCAGAGACCGAATACCGCGACGAATGCCAGCGTCGATCCTGCCAGCGTGGCCCGTTTCAAATCCCCTTCAAAGATCGCCGACAAGGGGATCACCCGTTGCGCGTGGGCGTGGGTCCAACGGTCCGGTTCCTTTACCCACCAGCGGACGAGCAGCGCCAAGAACGCGGGGAGGATGCCGATGAGAAACAGCCCGCGCCACCCGTACGCATCCTTAAACGCGAGATTGCAGCCGGCCGCCAGAAAAAATCCCACTGCCCAGGCGCTCTGTAAAATACCGGCTGCCTTGGCGCGCTTCTCTTCTGGCCACGTCTCAGCCACAATCGCCGCGCCCGCCGCCCATTCTCCGCCGATGCCGAGTGCGGTGAGAAAGCGATAGAGCGCGAGTTGCCACCACTCCTCTGCCAACGCCGCGGCGCCGGTGAATCCCGCGTAGATGATGATTGTCGCCATCAGCACTTTCGTCCGGCCGAAGCGGTCGGCGGCAATGCCGAACGCGATGCCGCCGATGGCCCAACCGATCAGAAATATCGAAAAGATGATGCCGCCGTACCAGCCGATGCGTTCAGCCGTGGGCGGACCGCCGGAGGTGTGCAGCAGGTCGTGGAGAGCCGGATGCAGCACGATGGCATAAATCGTGGCGTCCATCGCGTCGAAGACCCATCCAAGCCATGCGACGAACAACACCAGCCATTGATAACGGGTCACTCCGTCAAACCACCATCGGTCTCGCGACGATGAGGGTTGTTCAGTAGGGACAGGACACATGGCGCGTCAGGCTACGGAGGTTCAGAGCGGGAGTCAAGGTGAAGCCGCGAGAATGGCCGTGATATAGTCGCGGCCATGCCTCGCGTGGATTTTTACCGCATCCTGGGCGTCTCTCGTGAGGCGTCGGAGGACGTCATCAAGAAGGCCTACCGGAAGCTGGTCTTCGAACATCATCCCGACCACAATCCCAACAGTAAAGAGGCGGAAGAGAAGATACGTGAAATCAATGCCGCCTACGAGGTCATCGGCGACGCGGAAGCGCGCCGCAATTACGATCGGCTCAACTGGGGAGATGAGTTCGCACCCGACGTCGTCGATGTCGCCATCCTGCTCGAGGAGATGGAGAAAAAACTCTTCGACGAAGGGCGCAAGGAACTGTTTGCCCTGCTCATGAAGGATGTGCCGAGGATCAAGGCGGAGCTGGCGTTGATCCGGGAGCGGGTGGTCAAAGATCAAGGATACGATTCATTCAAAGAAACACTGGTCCACGCCCGTGCGTCGGAGATCATGCCGGAGCTGGTGACCGAGGAGATGGAAGGCCGCAGGAAGCGGTTAGTCGAAGTGGCCACGCAGATGATGGTGTCGCAAGGTGTCGTCGGCAGAAACGATGAAGGCGGGATCCGCTCGCTACGGGCTCGGCTCGACGAGCACTTTAAGAAAGGCCGCCTGCACGGGTTCGCGTCGGCATTGGAACTGCTTTACGAGCGACGGTAGGACGAAAGCGACCGATGTCAGTGAGCTTGCGATAAGGCACCGGCCACAACTTGCCCCGCCTTCATCACGCCGGCGATCCGCTTCCGGTCACGCAGCAGGTCGATCTTCCTCAACGGATTGCCCTCGATGAGAAGCAAATCCGCTTGTTTTCCTCGTTCGATGGATCCCACTTGGTCTTGAATGCCGATCAATCGAGCGGCTGATGACGTGGCGGCGATGATCGCTTCCATCGGAGTCATGCCGAGCGCGACCATCCGTTCAAGTTCCTGTGCGTTGTCTCCATGATGGTTAAAGGGCGTGCCGGCATCGGTCCCCATGGCAATTAAGAGCCCGCGACGATGGGCTTGCCTGAAGCTGCTCTGATGGCGTTTCGTCATGGCTTTGGCCTTCTCGAGCGCGTCGTCGGGAATACCACAGCCTCGGCGACAAGCCCCCGTCGTGGCGAGCGCCGAGAGTGTCGGGACCATATACACGGCGTGCTTCTCGAACAACCCAGCGGCTTCTTCATCCATTAACGTGGCATGCTCGATCGAACGGACGCCGGCGTGAATCGCATTTTTCATCCCTGAGGCGCCATGTGCATGGGCAGCGACTTTGCGCCCGGCCTGCTTCGCTTCATCCACAGCGGCGCGAAGTTCTTCCAGCGTCATCTGTGCCTGATCGGGGGAAGTGCCGGGCGTGAGGACTCCTCCGGAGGCGATCACTTTTATCACTTCGGCACCTGCATCGATCTGTTCGCGCACGACCTGGCGGACTTGTTCGACCCCTTCGACTTCTTGGGCAATGACCCGCCGCAGATGCCCTCCAATCATGCAAATCGCAAGGCCGGCTCCGATAATTCGGGGACCAGGCGTGAGCCCTTTGTCGATCGCTTTTTTCAGCGCAAAAATCAAATGGTCGCGCGACCCGACATCCCGAACGGTCGTCACGCCTGCCTCCAGCGTCTGCCCAGCCGATCGGCTGGCTTTCAGGAGCGTTTCGATTGGCGTCTCCTGTTGAACGGCCTTTACCACATCCGCTTCCCCACGCCAGCACAGATGTACGTGACAATCGATCAAGCCGGGCAGCAGCGTGAGCCCACGTCCGTCGATGCGGGTCGCGCCCCGCGGTACGGAGATTGTACGACTGGGACCCGCTGCGTGAATGTGGCGATCGCGGACAATCACCGTTGCCTGCTCGATCGCCTGGCCATTGCCATCGACGAGTCGAACATGGTGAATCGCGATGACCACGGTCAGCTTCCGATCGGAAACGTGATGATGATGCCACCCATCACGTCGTTGAGCTTGAAGTCTCGGCGGGGGCTATTGGGATGCCGGTTATGGCAATCGACGCAGGCTTGGGAGACCGCGCGGTCGGCATACACGGCTTGAAAGAGACGAAGTTCGCCCCGGCGCACAACGCCGTAATGGGGCTCTGAGGGATCCTTTTGCACGGCGGCCAGTCCCACGCGCTCAAGATCGCTGTTCGCGCCGTTCCATGCATAGATTGGCGTCAAGCTCGCCAATCGGAAGGAGAACCCGAGGTCTTTGATGGCCACGAGCCGGCCTGATTCCAGCAGAAACTGAGCCGGAAGCGGGACGCCGCGTTCATCGCGCCAATGTTCATGGGCCTCGATGCCGTCACGGCTGAGTTTGACGACCACGTTGTCGGTGTAGTTGTTCCGGTTCGCTTCAAGGATGGCGTGGACGAACTCCGCCGTCTTTTGAGGCGAAACCTGGTCCGACTTCAGTTGATTGGCCAGGGTGATCGCGAAGATCCAGTAGGCGACGACGGCCGTGAAGGCGAACGCCCCGCCGCCGAGCACCCACAGCAAAGGTTTATTGTCCATACAACGTCACACCTCCGGTCAATTGGACACCTGGCTATACACCCGCGACGCGGCCTGAAGCGCCACTCCTGGCGTGCTCAGCCAGCCGCCTTCCAGAAAGAGCGCTTCCAGCGCATTCAAGAGGGTCAAGACATTGGCTTCGGTCGACGATTCACCCATGAGGCCGATCCGCCAGACTTTGCCTTTCAACGGACCAAGCCCTCCGCCGATGTCAATGCCATACTGCGATAACAATCGTGCGCGGATGTCCGCTTCCGGAATCTGAGCTGGAACCATGACGCAATTCAGCATCGGCAATCGCCGCCCGGCCGGCGGGAGCGGGACGAGCCCTAAGACCTCCAAACCCGCCAGTAGCGCATTGCTGTTGATTTGATGGCGCTTGTATCGAGTAGAGAGGCCTTCTTCCTCGATGAGCCGCAATGCTTCACGCAACCCATAGAGCATCGAGATCGGCGCCGTGTGATGATAGGCTCTGCTGCTTTCCGTCCAGTACTCGGCGATCAATCCCATGTCCAAATACCAGCTTTGACAGGGCAGCCTGCGAGCTTTGACGGCGGCGAGGGCCCGCTCGCTCATCGTAAACGGCGACAAGCCGGGAGGGCAGCTCAAGCATTTCTGGGTGCCGCTGTAACACACGTCGATGCCGAGCCGATCGACGCCGACCGCGAGTCCGCCGAGCGAGGTGACG
>DASTFK010000414.1:0-8047 GCA_035719945.1 Nitrospira sp. | reverse complement strand
TCCTTCGCTTCCAGCAAATCGGAGATCAATTGGATCAACGGCGAAGTGGTTTCTCGGCTCGAGACTTCCAGTAAACCGCTCTTGACCTGACTCGCATACCGCGCCATCAGTGCCTGCCAGGCGTTCGTGCCTGCGGGATCTGGTTGCCATAGCGCCTCCTCCTCCGCCATGGCCCGGCGAAGCATGTCGAGCCGTTGCTTCTTGTGCGAGGTCTGAAGGCTGATTGACAGCATCTCGGATGCATTAAACGGCTTGAGCAGAAATCCGGCTGCGCCGTGGCGTACGCAGTCCATCGCGGATTGCAGCGTGCCGTAGGCCGTTACCATGATGACTTCGATCTCGCGGTGTGTCCGTTTGATTTCCTTGAGAATTTCGGATCCGGAGGTGTCAGGCAGCTTGAGGTCGAGGGTTATGAGATCGACGCCATGATCATTGAGGACGGCCAGGGCACGGCCGCCGTTTTCGGCCGTCAGAATGTTGAAATCCTGCTTCAGAATCTGGGTCAGAGCAGCGCGGGGCGCCGCTTCGTCATCGACGATGAGGACAGTGGGTCTGTGGTTGATCGCGCCTTGTGCGATCGCGTCTTGTGCGAGAGATTGTGTCATACCTCCAGCTGTATGACGGGAAGCTCATTTCGTCAAGGAAATCACGAATGGTTGTTGTAGGAGAAAACCGCAACTGGCCTGCTTGACTGGACCGGAGACGCGTTATAAATTGTCCGTATGAAGTGGTTTGCCGGCGCAGCTCTCATAGGGATCATGGCCGTTCAGCCCGCCTGGGCGGCGGAGCCCGAGTTTGATCCGGAGCAACCATTCAAGGAAATGGGGCAGCGGCTGCTCGAGTCTTTTTTGGGCCAGGCGCTGGAAGCCTTGGACGAACATTTCGAGCTGTCCGGTACCCTCGATTCGGATGCCCAACAGAATGACCGGAAAAAGACCTTGCGTTTCAAGTTCTATCCGAACGGCAAATCCAAGTCGAACGACCACATTACCGCCGAAGGGTGGTTCGGTCCTTCGACTGACTCCCGCCAGGATGAATTTCACTTCCGTTTTACCGTCCCGAAATCGTTGACCGAGTCCTCGTCCGATCTGCCCGAGAACGTGTTGTAGCGGCCCGGGACTCCGACGAGAATCCTTCCATTTGTTCGTTCTTTCGTCACATTCTTCGCTAGGTTTCCTTGCTCCAACTTGGGTATAATCCGCCACCTTCACCTTGATCAGGAGGAACTCCATGGCGGAAAAAGACGACAAGAAGCGCGCACTGGATCTCGCCCTGTCCCAGATTGAAAAACAATATGGGAAGGGGGCGATCATGAAGCTCGGCGATGCCGATGCGTCGGCGGACGTTCCGGCGATTTCGACGGGCTCGCTCGGCCTGGACATTGCGCTTGGCGTCGGCGGATTTCCGCGGGGGCGTGTCATCGAGATTTTTGGTCCGGAGGCGTCGGGAAAGACAACCCTGACCCTGCATGCGATCGCCGAAGTGCAAAAGACCGGCGGCGTGGCCGCTTTCATCGATGCGGAGCATGCGCTGGATCTGACCTATGCGAAAAAACTCGGCGTGCAGGCCGACGACCTCCTCGTGTCGCAGCCCGATACGGGCGAGCAGGCGTTGGAAATCGCCGAAACTCTGGTTCGCAGCGGCGCCATCGACCTGATCGTCGTGGACTCGGTGGCGGCCTTGACGCCGCGTGCGGAAATTGAAGGCGAGATGGGCGACGCGCACATGGGGCTGCAGGCCCGATTGATGTCGCAAGCGCTGCGAAAGCTCACTGCAGCCATTTCAAAATCCCAAACGACGGTCATTTTCATCAACCAAATCCGCATGAAGCTCGGCGTGATGTTCGGCAATCCCGAGACGACCACCGGCGGCAATGCCCTCAAGTTCTACTCGTCCGTCCGCTTGGATATCCGCCGGATTGAATCCATCAAGGAAGGGCAGGAAGTCGTCGGCAGTCGTGTCCGCGTGAAGGTGGTCAAAAACAAGATGGCGCCTCCCTTCAAGCAGGCGGAGGTCGACATTCTCTTCTCGCAAGGTATCTCGAAAGCGGGCGAATTGGTGGATCTCGGCGTCGATCGAAAAGTGCTCGAAAAGTCCGGCGCGTGGTATTCCTATCACGGCGAGCGGCTGGGCCAGGGGCGCGATGCCGTCCGTGATTTTTTGGTCACGAATCAGCCGTTGGCCCGCGAGATCGAAGACAAGCTCCGCGAGATGGCCGGAGTCCCGGGCCGTACCGCCGAGAAACCCGTGCTCGTCCCGCCGAAAGAAGAGAAACGCGACGAGAAGCGATCTCACAAAGTCGGAGTGTGACGGCCGCATCCTGTTAAGGCGGAAGCGTGAAACGGCGCATACCGCAGTCGGGGGACGAATGGTTCCACCGCGCCGTGCGGTACCTCGCCCGATTCGACCGCACGGCTGCTCAGGTCGAACGGTTTCTCACCAGCAAAGGCGCTTCACGGGCCCAGGTCAAACAGGTTATTTCCCGTCTGTCTGCGCTGCGGTACCTCGACGATCGGGCCTATGCCGCACGATGGGTCGAGACGACGTTGGCACGCCGGCCGATGGGCCGTGACCGACTCAAAAGTGAATTGATGGCGAAAGGGCTTGGTGAAACCCTGGCGGACGCTGCCATCGTCGACGGCCTGGATGGGCTGGATGAGGAAACACTGGCGCGGCGGGCGCTGGGCCTCAAGGGCTGCGACGGCGGGAGGACCCGCCAGCGCACCGTGTCTCTTCTACGTCAGCGGGGTTTCGGAGAAGAGACTATTGAGCGTATCATAAGCGATTGTCCCGGCGAGGAACGAGCATCATGACACAGAGCGCGCACGACCTTCGGCAAGCCTTCATCCGCTACTTTGAGCAGCATGGACATCATGCGGTGCCGAGCTCCCCGCTGATTCCACAGGCCGATCCGACGCTCCTCTTTACCAACGCCGGCATGAACCAGTTCAAGGGGGTCTTTCTCGGCCAGGAAACCCGTGGCTATCGACGGGCGGTCTCTTCGCAAAAGTGTCTGCGCGCCGGCGGCAAGCACAACGACCTCGAGAACGTCGGCTACACGCGGCGGCATCACACGTTCTTCGAAATGCTCGGGAATTTTTCCTTCGGAGACTATTTCAAGGAAGACGCGATCACATTTGGTTGGGAATTTCTGACTCGGACGGTCGGACTCGACAAGTCCCGCCTGTGGATCACCGTCTTTCGTGAGGACGACGATGCGGAGCAGCTCTGGAAGAAGGTGGGCATCCCGCCGGCCCGCATCATCCGTTGCGGAGAAAAAGACAATTTCTGGCAAATGGCTGATACCGGCCCCTGCGGACCCTGTTCGGAAATTCATTATGATCAAGGGCCGGCGGTTCCTGGAGATGACCGGCCGAACGGCGAAGGCGACCGGGTCATCGAGATCTGGAACTTAGTCTTCATGCAGTTCAACCGGGATGCGTCCGGCACGCTTCATCCGTTGCCGAAACCCAGCATCGACACCGGAATGGGCCTGGAGCGGCTGGCCGCCGTCGCCCAGGGTGTCTACAGCAACTACGACAGCGACCTGTTCACGCCGTTGCTGGCCGCGATCGGCAAACGAGCTGGAACGGAGTTCGGAACATCAGCACAGAGTGACCGCTCGATGCAGGTGGTCGCAGACCATCTGCGTGCCATCACCTTCCTGATGACCGACGGCATTCTTCCGTCGAACGAAGGACGGGGCTACGTCTTGCGTCGCATCCTGCGCCGTGCCGCCCGCCATGGGCGCCTGCTTGGGATCGTCGAGCCGTTTTTGTACGAGCTGACCGGTGCAGTCGTGCAGGTCATGGGCGGAGCCTATCCCGAGGTCCGGAGTGCCGCGGGCACTGTGGCCGAGGCGACGAGAGGCGAGGAAGAGCGGTTTATCGCGACGCTGGATCAGGGGCTGCCCATCCTCAACGACATGATCGCGAAGGCGCGTTCAGCCGGACGGACGATCTTGCAGGGTCCCGATGTGTTCAAGCTCTACGACACCTACGGGTTCCCGATGGACTTGATTGCCGAAGCGTGCCGGGAACAGGGCCTGACGGTCGATGAGGCCGGGTTTGACGCGGCCATCGAAGAGCAGCGGACCCGTGCACGAAAGACCGGAGGCTTCGAGCAGGAAACTGCGCGGCCGGCCATTGCCGAATTGGCGGCCCGTCTCGGCGCGACGAAGTTTGTCGGCTACGACCGGTTGGAATCCGACAGTATTCTGCAGGCGATTCTCAAAGACGACCGTCTCGTCAAGGAGGCACAGGAAGGCGATGAGGTCGAGGTGGTTCTCGACGTCACGCCGTTTTATGCAGAAGGCGGCGGCCAGGTCGGGGATCAGGGCGTCCTTGTCGGCCCAGAGGGCCGTCTCGAGATCAAGGAGACGACTCGCCCGGTGCCGACGATGATCGTGCACAAAGGTCGGGTGAGTCAGGGGCGCATCCGCGAAGGCGAACAGCTGCATCTGGCGGTGAATCGGACGACGCGACAAGATTCCGCGAGAAATCATACGGCGACCCATCTGGTTCATGCGGCCCTGCGCGATCTGCTCGGGCCGCATGTCAAACAATTCGGGTCCCTGGTAGCACCCAACCGCCTTCGGTTTGACTTTGCTCATTTCAGGCCTCTGTCGTCACGGGACATCGACGAGATCGAAACAGTGGTCAACGGTGAGGTCCGGAGAAACGAACGGGTGCAATCGGAGGTCATGAGCATTCAGGACGCCGTGGCCAATGGCGCCCTGGCCTTCTTCGGCGACAAGTACGGAGAAGAGGTGCGGGTCGTCACGGTGGAATCCTTCAGCAAGGAGCTCTGCGGCGGCACCCATTGCCGTCATACCGGAGAGATCGGGCTGTTCCGCATCGTGTCAGAAACCGGCGTGGCCGCCGGGGTCCGACGAATTGAAGCGCAGACGGGCCATGGTGCCCTGGCCATGATGAAAAAGCTGGAGTCAGAGGTCAGAGAACTCTCGGACCTTTTGAAGGTCGGGCCTTCCGAGTTGGTGGCGAAGACCCGCAAGGTCATGGCGCAGCTAAAGGACAAGGAACGCGAGCTCGAAGAGTTGAAACTCAAGATGGCGAGCGGATCGGCCGTGGCCTCCACGGCCAAAACCGTCGCCGGTGTCCCTGTCCATGTCCAACGGACCGACGGCTTGGATATCAACGGGATGCGGATGCTGGCCGATCAACTGCGGGACAAGATGAAAAGCGGAGTCGTCGCTTTGGGGGCCGCGACCGACGACGGGAAAGTGGCGCTGCTCGTCGTCGTCACAAAAGATCTCACGGCGAAAATCAAAGCGGGTGATCTCATCAAGCCTCTGGCGGCCGAAGTCGGCGGAACCGGCGGAGGCCGGCCGGAAATGGCGCAGGCGGGCGGCAAAGACCCCTCCAGACTCGACGCGTCGTTGGAAAAAGTCTTTGGCTTGGTCGAACACGCACTTCAGCGGTAGAATCATGTCCGGATCGCGAATACTGGCGTTAGATTACGGGACCAAGCGGATCGGCGTTGCCCTCAGCGATGAGCTGGGTTGGACCGCGCAGCCGCTCGAGACCTTCGAACGCCGCACACTTGACCGTGATGTGGCGCACGTCGCGTCGCTCGTGCAGACCCACGAGGTGAGAGAGGTCGTGTTGGGATTCCCGCTGCAGTTGGACGGGCGGGAAGGTCCGGCGATCCAGGCCATGCGGAATTTTGCCGTGCACCTGGAGCAGGGATTGCCGGTTCCGCTGGTCCTCTGGGATGAGCGATTGACGACCAAAGCAGCGGAAGATCTGCTCATCGCCGCCGATGTCAGCCGGAAGAAGCGCAAGGGGGCCGTCGACCGCGTGGCGGCTGCCATACTCTTGCAAAGCTACCTGGCGAGCCGTGAACAAGCGTCGCGGCCGGTCATGGACGGCGATTGGCCGACAGTAGACAGCACTGATGAAGCTGCGGAGCATTCTCATCGTCCTTCTGATCGTGGTCGCCGCACTCGGCATAGCCGCGTATCAGATCATTAAGTGGGCTCAAGAGCCCGCCGTTCCCGCACGCCTGCGTCCGCCTTCCAAGACCGTGGCCATTCCTGACCGTTCCACCTTTCAGCAAGTCGCCGCGCTGCTCGAACGGGAAGAACTCATTAGAAGCCGGCTGGCCTTCGTGTGGTTGGGTCGATTTCACTCTGCGGACCGGAAGATCCAGGCCGGTGAATATGAGCTGAATGCCGGTATGGCGCCTGCCGAGATTCTCGCACGCCTGACGATGGGGCAGGTGGTGTTGCATCCCATCCTGATTCCCGAAGGCTTGACGATGGTGCAGATTGCGGACATCTTTGGGCAGCAGGGCCTGGTGGACCGCCAGGAGGCGCTGCGGTTGATGACCGATCCGACCTTCATCGCTTCACTGGACATCAAAGCCGACACGCTGGAAGGCTATCTGTATCCCGACACCTACAAGTTCCCGAGAGGTGTCAGACCCAAAGAGGTCATTACGACGATGGTCGAGCACTTGCGGCAGATGTATGGCCCGGACCTCGATGCGCGGGCGCAAGAGCTCAGGATGACGCAGCATGAAGTCCTCACGTTGGCGTCTGTGATCGAAAAGGAATCGGGCTCGAACGGCGAACGGGAGGAGATCTCGGCGGTCTTTCATAATCGATTGAAGAAACGCATTCCCTTGCAGAGTGATCCCACCGTGATTTATGGTCTGCCGAATTATGACGGGAACATCCACAAGAAGGATCTTTTGAATCCAAGCCCCTATAACACGTACCGCATCGCCGGCCTGCCTCCGGGGCCCATTGCGAACCCAGGCATTCAATCGATTCGTGCGACGCTCTATCCCTCGAACTCGCGGGCGCTGTACTTTGTGTCCAAGAACGACGGCACGCATCAGTTTTCGGCAACTCTCGCGGAGCATAACGAAGCGGTCGAAAAATACCAGAAGCGACCCTTCAGAAGAGCGATGCATCCGCGCACGTCCTCCATGACGTCGGTCAAGAAAGCCATGCCATGAATCAGCGTGACTGGAACCTTCCTGCGTTAATCGATCACACGATCTTGCGTCCGGAGGCCACCAAGGCCGACGTGCTGCGCCTCTGTCGGGAGGCCAGGCAATACGCCTTCACGGTGATCTTTATTCCGCCCTGCTACGCGGCTGACGCGGTCGAGGCCGTCGCCGGATCAGCCGTGCGCGTGGGCATCCCCATAGGATTTCCACTCGGGGGGCACGCAACCCGAATCAAGGTGGCGGAAGCCGTAGAGGGCGTGAGGCAGGGTGCCGTGGTCCTGGACATGGTGATCAACGTCAGCCGGTTGAAGTCCGGCGATCTCGACGCGGTCCGACAGGATATCGCCGAAGTAGTGCGAGCCACGCCGGATGCCGAGCACAAGGTCATCCTGGAAACCTGCTATCTCACCGATCAAGAAAAGATGACGGCTTGCCGGCTGGTGGTAGAGGCAGGTGCCGACTATGTGAAAACGTCGACCGGCTTCGCGGCAGGAGGCGCAACCGCGGCCGATGTCAGGCTGCTGAAGGCTTCGGTGGGTGGACGGGCCAAGGTCAAAGCCTCCGGCGGCATCCGCGATTGGCACAGCGCACGGGAGATGCTTGAAGCGGGAGCCGACCGCATCGGCACGAGCGCCAGTCTCAAGATCGTGGAGGAATGGTCGGCCGCAACTGTCAAACGATGAGGACCCATGTCGTTGCGTAGAGACGTGCGGTATCAGGTGAAGTGTCCGGTGGCCTTCGTGGTGGACGGAAAGCCTGGCGAGGGCTCGACGTTTAATCTTTCACGGGGCGGCTGCGCGATTGAAACGGACATGTTCGTCGGCGTGGATGATCCGATCAGCCTGCAGATTACCGTGTCGAGTCAGCCTTCGCCGATTCTGATCGAACTCGGCAAAGTGCGCTGGTCGACCCGCAAGGAATTCGGCGTGGAGTTCATGGTCGTCGAAGGCCCCTCAAAGCGGCGACTCGACGATTTTCTCTTGGTCGTGGCAAAGGACAAGTTGACGTCGTGACCGGCTAGTGGGCATCTCCTCACCTGCGTGATCGACCTCCAGAACATTGCGTTGCG
>DASTFK010000413.1:0-2206 GCA_035719945.1 Nitrospira sp. | reverse complement strand
GACGATCATCGTGGGAATTCTTGCGATCGTCCGGTGACGAGCAAGGAGTGCGCTGGCCGTGAGGACTTTCCGGGGTTCTTCGCTACCTGCCGGTCGTGCCAGAGAGGGGTGGGTCGACGCCCGTGTCGGCGGGAATCCTGGGAGGCGCGGGAAACCGGTTGTTGTAGACAGACTGATAGCGAATGCTCGTGCCGTCCTTGTCGACGTACCCCATCGACTGCTGAAACAATCCCGGCGGGGGAGCGCCGGCCGGCACGGTGGCCTCCAGGATGTACAGCCTGTTCGTGTGCAGGGCGATGTGCACGAACGACTGTGACTTGTCGGCGCTGTTGCTGAACTGGAGCGATTGCCCTTCCACCAGATCGTTCCAGCTCCAGTTCATGTGGGTCAACGTCACGCTGCGCCGTAGAAACGTCCACGCCGCATGGACGATGGCCCCACCGAGATCTAGTTTCCAATAACCCTCGCCGGTGTTCATCGAGCCCAGGCACCGCTCGTCGCCCGTTGCACAGGTCTTGACGCGCTCCTTGCCCATCGCCTCGATACCGTTGTAGTCGACAACCGTCATCACGTATCGTTCTCGGCCGCGCTCAGCGCTGAAGATGCGGGCGGGAAGTGTGTAGCCGAACTCAGACCTGTACGTCGTCTCCTGCACTTTCGGCTGTCCAGGAAAATTCACGCGGAAGCCGTCCCTCGCGCTGATAAACTCCATCCATTCCTGAGCGGAGGCGATGCCGGCCGTCATTACGACCGCGACGACCACGAGCGCGATGAGCGAGTGCATGATCAGTACCTCTTGTTGATCCAGTCGCGGGCGTAGTCGTAGAAGTTCCTTACGGTATTCGAGTACTGCCCTGGCACCGATTCACAAGGGACGCAGGGCGTCTGTCCGTGCTCGGCTCCTTCGATGACTACGAAGTCCTTGTCGGCACTCGCTGCCACGTCATAGTGAATCTCATTGTCGCGAACGAAATGGTGCCCTCCCATGGCGGCAATCAGGAGCGGCACACGGATCTGCGGCAGATGACAGGGCGGCGAATTGTTGCTCGAGCAGTGATCGATGCCGTCCATCGAGTCGGTCGCACGAATGGCGTTGGCACTCAGAAACGATTTGACGGTCAGGAAGTGGGTACCGTCCTCGAACGTGGCATTCTGCGAGGCCAGTTGTGGACTGGCGGTCCGGACGCTTTCGACAATCTGCGTCACGATGGTTCCGTCGTTCTTCAACAGTTTGGCGGGCTTCTGGGTACTGTGGTGAACTCCAAGGTCCAGTTGCATGAGCCGCCCTCCCACGCCCCTCGGAATCAGAAAGGCATCATCGTCTGCATACAGGTGGGTTCCGGCCCGCATGCGAGCCTGTCTGTCGAGCGCTGCATCGATCAAGCGGTTCATCCGGTCTGCCTGCGCCTTGAAGTACGCCTTCTTGAACGCTTCGGAATAGGTGAATGGACCGCTCGATCGATAGCCGTTTCTCGCGCTGAACGGGTCGAGGTTGGGATCGAGCCGATCGGGCCGGCGCTCGTCGGTGACCGCAGGGTTCAGGCTTCTCAACGCGTTGACCGGGTTGCCAGGATGGGCATCGACAAGGATCAGGCCGTCGGCCGGAGGTAGGCCGGCGAGCTCCTTGCCGCATTGGACGAGCTTTTTCGGGCCCTGGCATATCGACGTGCCGTTTTCGGCGACGCTCTCGTAGAACGTCATCGTCGCGCCGCCGCCGCTCCAGCCCCACAGGAGGACCTTCGTGATGCCCGGCTGTTTCCGGAGAAACTCGACTCCGACCTTCACGTCGAGCGGAATCGTCTCGAAGCGAACCGCTGCCTCATTGTTGTCGGATCGAGGGTTCATGCAGAGGACCGCGAATCCTCGGGCCGACAGTTCGCTGCAGGCCAGCGCGTTCATGAAGTTCGATGTCCGATGCATCACGAGAATCCCCACGTGGGGCGCGGGCTTCGGCGCATCGGGCTGGTAGAAGGCTCCCTTGACCGATGCCGGTACGCCGGAGAATCGGACGTAGCGAGGGTTGCTCTGGGCTTGCACGGAGCTGACGGTGATCAGCATGACGGCGCCGATCCGTAGCGCTGTGGATGCCAGTAGTCGTGACGTCATTTCACGGTTCTCCTGTCCCTGGGTCGTCGCTTGGGGCAGATCAGGACTGGTTTGCCCGAATAGGGGATTCACATCGCGCAGACTATATACCGAAGGTGGA
>DASTFK010000412.1:0-3872 GCA_035719945.1 Nitrospira sp. | reverse complement strand
CGACAGGAGTCTCCCAGTTGGGGGCAAGAAAGAAGAGTTGAACCCGTTGCGCGTTGCCGTGATCGGGAATATGGAACCGGGCATACAGGGGCGGTTGCAGCCGATAGCCGCGTGCGGCGGATTGAATAAGGTGACGATCTTCAGCCGTGATGGATTTTCCGATCTTCAGTTTGTAATCGATGATGCGAAGCGCTCGACTGTCGCGATGGCGGTCGACACGATCCACGCGTCCCCGGATTTTCAGGGGCATCGATCCGCAACCCGGGACATCGGCGATGGCACCCTCCGCCAGGACCTCGAACGCGATCGGCGCAAAGGGGGCGTCGCGATAGGCGCGTGTATCGTCATCGACAGCGGCTGTCATCACATCAAGAATCGAGAGCTTTGCGAGCTCCCAGAGAAGATAATGGCCCGTTCGATGGTTCCGTTCGACGTCGGTGGCTGCCTCCTCGATGGCACTCTCGATGCACCAATCGATCGTATCGTCGGTCACGGGTTTTCCCGGCCATCCAGTGGGCAGCAGCAATTCGTAGCACCGTCGCAAGGCGCTATGACAAAACGTGCCGAGCACACGCACGTCTGGTTCATCGGAGCCGTGGGCACGGACCGGTTCGAGTCGCAGCACGTCGGCGGAAAAATAGCGGAATGGACAGCGGGCATACCGCTCGAGCGGGGTTGGAGCGATGCCGCGCTCCTCGAGCGATGCCCAGTGGGTCTCCAGAGAGCCCGTCAGCCCGTCGAACGCCGTCAGGGTCTGTTGGTCGGTCTCAGTGCGGGCCACCGCCTCGGTGCCTTCACGAAACGTGACGGCGTCACCTCCTGTGGCTTCGAGAAGACCGACAGCATCGCTGCCGTTGACCGCCATCCACTGCGCAAGCTCTGCCGGCGGGAGAAACCGGCTCATCAGTGGCCGCTGGGCGAGCCGCTCCGTGAGACGGCGCGGGACCATGTCCACGGGCGGCGGGGGCATTCCATCCGGCTGCCGCGCCTCGCCGACATAGGGCGATGGCGCCAACATGCGTCCGGCATCGTCGGCACGCTGGAACGAGAGATACAACCGTCGTCCAGCCGCCTGGGTGAGCAATCTGAATAGCAAGGCCTCTTCGTCGTAACCCGAGAGCTTTTCGTCGACCTTGTATCCGAGCGTCGTTTCTAGCACGAGACGGTGCCGATCACGAAGAAACGGATCTTCACGAATGTACCGGGGAAACACTTTCTCGTTGAGACCGAGCACGAACAACGCCTTAAACGAGAGCCCTCGTGCCGCCATCGCATCGCTGAACATGACGCTCTGTGTAGACGCCTGTTCCAGCGGAACGCTTGCGCGCTCGAATGCATGGGTCAGCAATTCGGAAAAATCAGCCCACGTGAGCTCACGGCCGATGGAGGTGAGTTCGCCGAGCTTGCGCAGTGTCTGATCGATAGACTCCCACACTGCGGCCTGACCGCCGGGCTCGCTGTCGGGTCTATCTTGCCCGTCATCCGCTCGCCGAAGGTGTTCCTGCAACAGGAACTGAAAGGCATTGAGCAACGTGCCGTACGGGCCTTGGGCAGGTAGAGCTGAGCAAGACGTCAGGAGTCGAGACACGGTGCTCCACAGCACGACGATCACTTCCGGCGCCACCTTCAATGGGTCGAGCGCTCCTATCTCATCGCCGTCGCCGTCCAGTTCAAGGGCGGCCTGAGAGGCACGCTCTAACCGCCTCCATTCATCGAGCCCGTGCGTGATGTTCAAGGCCTCGACGATCGCTTTCCACTGCTCGGGCCGATAGGCTGTTGAATAGCCGCTGCGACCAAGAACGGGTTTGGCAAAGAACGGTGAGGTCACGAGGTCGAGCACGGAGGTGCGATAGAAATCATTCACGGGTAGCGCCGCCAGCAGCAGGAGGGTCTTGCACAGCGGGTGGTGGATCAGCGGCCGTCGTGCCGTCGTGGTCATCGGAATGCGATGACGATTGAACACCGTTTGCACGAGGGTACAGTAAGGGTCCAGCGTGCGTGCGACCACACCGATCTCGTCAAAGCGGTATCCGTGTGTCTCAACCAGATCGAGAATGGTCCGGCAGGTGGCAGACAACTCCTCTTCAGGACCGATGACGCTCTGCACCGACAGTTCCGGCGGCGGGGTTCCTGTCTCGACCGTATTGAGGTGTATGGGAGGATCTGCTCCCAGAAATGGCTGAACGTGGCGGTCGAAGAAACGACGGGCGAACGCGAACGACGGATGATTGTCTAAGGGAAAGAACAGCGTCGTGGAAACGCTCTCGCTCACGGCCTGAAACAGCGAGAGTTGCACCTGCGTCAGATCATAGAAGCCGTAGTAGCAGATGTGGTGCATGGACGCGAGAAACTGTGACGCTGTTACAGAGGCCACGAGCGCGTCGGCTAGATCGTCGGCTGTGCCCACGGAGAGGTCGGCACTGACCTCACCGATGGCCGCCTGAAGAGAAAACAACGCGTGGAGCCACTCCTGATCCTCTCCACCAAAGCATCCTTCACCGAGTGCCTGCAGCGCTGTAACGGCATTGACTCCTCCGTCCTTGAGATCCCGAATCGTCGCCCAGAGCGCGGCCCAGGTACCGAACGAATGTCCCAATTGCCGGAAAGGCGGCGATTCGGTCAGCCGTTGTTCGACGAGGTGGCGTACCAAATGCTCGAAGAACAGTTCATCGAGGACACGGAGCGGAGGATGCCCGAGGCGGCTGCGTAATTCATCGGCCAACCGCAGGGCGAGTTGGTGAAATGTAAAGAGGTGAAGATTCAGCAACGACAACCCGTGATCGATGGTCAGCACCCGCCGGAGTCGGTCGAGGATCGGCTTGGAAGGAGCGAGAATCGCAACCCTTGCCCAGGGGTCGGCAGCTTTCAGGCGCCGGATCTGTTCGACAAGCGCGGATTCGAGGGAAGGATGGAACCGGCCGGTGACAACCTTCAGCATCTAGGACTGAGGAACGTGGAGTGCGGAGTGTGGGATTCGTGAAAACCATTCATGCAACGCGAACACATCCCTTATCGTTCAAGGGCCTCGCTTCAGCCCGTTTCCGGTCCCAGGAGTTCGCCGTTGCAATCGACACAGGCCCAGTCGCCGTCGATAAAGGACATGGGATCGCCACAGATCGGACAGTCAGGAGGCGGTCCTTTGTCGATTCTGGGAAGAATGGGCAGTTCGATGTCGAGTTCGATGTCGTCTTCGTCCATCACTTCACCTGGCGGCGTATTGGTTCACTTCCGGTCGTTACCCTTCTCGTGGGCGCATTTTCAGTTGCAGGGCCTTTTCAGCGCTCTCGCGGCTTGGCACGCCGACAAACGTCAGCCGCCCGTCGATGATGGTGGCCGGCACTGCCCGAACGGCATGACGATTGGCAAGTTCCTGGCCGTCCGGGGTCGTAATATCGACTTCACGATATGAAAAACTGTACTTCACACGCAGCTGCTTCCAGAGGCTTTTCGCCGAGGGACAAGCGCCGCAGCTTGGGGAGATCAGCAACGTGATGTTCGGCATCGCATCTCCGGTTAGAGGATGGACGCAAACGTAAGCTTCGATGCGATGTGGATCTTAACACCGCCGGAAAAGGCGGTGCAAGGAGCGGAGATGGCCGTCGCATTGCGCAGAGAAATCTTCGGCGTCACGCGCGGCAGATTTGACGGATGGACCGCACGTCATGTGGATGTTACTACTGCGAGCTTGCCTGGGACTCCTGGCTCGCATTCGGCGACGTCTAGCGTCCCTCAGGCCACGCGGCCTGCTGGTTTGCCGTGCCGCCGACGATCGGCGGAGCACCGGATGGATTGCCTGCAGGATTCCCCGGCGGCGCAACGATATTACCGGACGTATTGGGATAATACGGCGGTAGCGACCTTGGCATAGTGCT
>DASTFK010000411.1:0-3870 GCA_035719945.1 Nitrospira sp. | reverse complement strand
AAGGTGTGCGGTCAATTCCTGACCGAATTTTTGTCCAGTAAAGGTCACTTTGGGGAAATGTCGTCGAAGTCGTTCGAGGTCAGGACCATCCCCTACCACATATTTCGAACCAGGCACATCCAGATTGAGAAATGCCCGGATGTTTTTCTCAACTGCCACTCGTCCCATATACATGGAGATAGGCCTCGGTCCGGACAAAAACGACTTGGGACCAGGTTGAAAGGCGACCGTATCGACGCCTCTTGCCCAAATCTCCAACTTCTTGAAACCGCGCGCTTCCAGCAATCGCTGCATCGACCGTGTCGCGACCATGGTGCGAGCAGCACGGCTGTGATATCGACGCAAATAGGCATATGACCACTTGATGGGGATGGGAAACCTGGCACGGATATATTCTGGAAACTGTGTGTGATACGACGTGGTAAACGGCAACGATCGCTCTAGGCACAGTCCCCTCGCCGCCTGTCCTAAAGGGCCTTCTGTCGCGATATGAACGGCCTGAGGTCGAAACTCATGCAGCATTCGACGAACTCGCTTTTTCGGAAAGACCGCGAACCGAATGGATGGATACGTCGGGCAGGGATAAGTGAGAAAGTCCTCTGGGGTAATGAACAGGACTTTATGCCCTAAATTCTGTAGGTGCTGCCCGGTGTGTCCCAGGGTGCGCACGACTCCGTTGATTTGGGGATGCCATGCATCGGTCACAATGGCAATTTTCATGGGCGTCCTGTGCGTTAGTGTCAACCCTGCCTTTTCCTATCTACTCTTACCTTCGCCGATCAAGGTTACAGACAGATAAACTTCCATCAAACTGTGGGTAAACACTAGGGTTAGGTAAGGGGGCAGAGATCTGAGAGATCAGATGGAGTGCGGTTGTGGAGAGGGATTAGCGGCCTAAGCTACTGGTTATCTGGAAAATCGTCTGATTGTGTGAAGGAAGGTGGGACAACACGGAAGTCCAGGAGGTGTGTGTGTTATTTCGACACCGCAAGCGTTGGGACAGCGGGGCTAATCCTTTGCAACTGTTCTGCCTTGGCTTCGATAATCTTGCCCGAACCGGCATCGACGTACACCTTTACTCGTTCCGCTGACCTGAGCAGTTTCACTCTCCAGACGACCTGTTGGTCCATTTCTTTGACTTTGACATCGAATACTGTCCCGCCAATGCTGGCCAATGCGACCGCAATCGCTTGATCGATCGAGATGGTACAGGAATTGACGAGATCCACCGTTCTCTTCGTGCGAATCAGCTTTTCATAGTTGAACTTCATAGATTATCCTTGTGTGATGAGTCCAGGTGTAGCGCCGGCGGAAGTATAGTTTGGAAGGCCCCGAAGATCCAGGAAATTCGATGCGCAATAATTCAAATACTTACGAGGAACACTCAACCATTACAGCTAGGATTGACTCCGCCGAATGGCTGTACCAGATTATGATGGATACCGTCGCCGTTTGGTTTCGACGGGAAGTGGCATAGCCTGCGTGCGCATGGCCGTGTCATGCGGCAACTCGTGGCCGTTCACTCCAACGGCCAGGCCGCATGACTGATCCAAGCACCAGCACGCCAATGATCATCAGGAAAAAGACGAACGCAACGAACAAGACAACAGCTCCGCGCAGTTCGCTGACCATAGACGCTCACCTCCTCCGACATGAACGTTGAGAGTTCCATGACTGGGGACGGTTCCCCGGCACCGTCAGGTCGGTGCATTTGTGCTCGCGGACTCGTGACCACTGTGTAGCCCGCCAGTTACGATCCTGTAACATCTTGGGTGCGGGCCTGGCAAGAAGGAGGGAACGCGCGCTGTGCTCGGTAGACCGGTTTCTTCCAGGCCTGCGCGGCGTAGGTCCGTTGGAAACCCCGCCCGTATTCCGTGTCGTTCGGCAAATCCCCCCGTCGCCCTGCCCAACCACTGAGTAATTGCTCGCCGTCGTTCGAGAAGAGAGTATAACCGAAGCCGTGCCGGCGGAGGCTGATCCTGCCGCAACGGGCCAGCGTGTCTACGCCCTGAACCCGGCCGTCGGGACAGTAGGACAGCCTGGCTCGATGAAACCATCGTAGTGCGGAGATGTTAGGTATGTGTCAAGGGTCATGGCTGATTCCGGCTTACGGTTAGAGTTCGTCGACCGATAACGGATGCAAAAGGTCACGGACCGACAAGACCCCGACAACTGAACCGCCATTGAACACCGCCAAGTGGCGCGTTCGGTGCTGATTCATCATATCAGCTGCTTCGGTAATAGGACGCCGCCAATCGATGCCGATGACTGGGCTGCTCATGATCTCTTCTACAGGCACATAATAGGGAATTCGTTCCACACCGATGACCTTCCGAATGATGTCCGGCTCAGTGACAATACCCACGATGCGATTGTTTCTTTTCACCAACACACTGCCCACTTTATGATTCTTCATCAGCTTGGCTGCTTCCATCGCCGACATGGCGGCTTCCATGTTCACCAAGCTCTTCGCCATCAACTGCTCGACGGTCACCATGATGTCCTCCTTGCCTGAATGGTTGGAATGGGTTCGTCTTCGGGATCTGAATGTTCGCAGGTCATCGAGTGGTTCTTCGCGATGCGGAGGCGCAAGATCGGCAGGATGACGTGCTGCTTTGTCGCGAGTAATGTTCGAATGGCGAGGACCACCGGAATGGACAGAACCGCGCTGATCGCAAAGACGAACATGTAGGACTCGGAGAAGGGCATCGAAGCACCTCCGACCAGACGGCTGCCTTGTAGGCTGGAGGTTAACGGCTGGGTGTTCCGGCCGGATCACTGGGGAGTAAACAGGGTGTTAACTTTCGAGCGACGAGCGCGACGCGGTCGAGGCGTAACTCAGGTGAGATCGATCGAACTGGTGTGAGAACTATTACTGCTCCACAAGCCGCCAGCCCTCTTTCTGCACACAACGTTCCGTAGCATTGAGAATCATCAGCTGGCTACCCTGTTGCAGCTTGGGGTCGCGAGCTACGAGACTTTGGCACTTGTTGTAGTCAGTGATGTACTCAGAGGACGGCTTATTGGGATGGACCCATTCGGACGAGCAACCCGAGAGGGTCAGTACGGCAATCACGAGCAAGGGGAACGAACGCATGAATTCCTCCTGTTAGGATCTCAGTTGCCGGCACAATAAACTGTCCGGATAGTCTCGTCAAGCAATCCGTGTCCGACAAATCCACCATAAGCACCTCAAGGCGAGCATGAAGAAAAGTGCGCGCCTTTACAAGGAGATGCAGGATAGATATTACCCGCTTCATAAACCACCCATCAGTATAATTGTCTGGGCAGCGGACGTCTGTTAGAGTGTCCTCTCACTTACGGCAAGGAGGGGATATGACCTCGGCGGATTGCCTGCTGTTGGATGCGAAGCACGCCATTCTTGACGAACATCACCGCAAATTTCAGGCATTGCACGACGAGGGACGATTGGATGAGGCGATGAAGCAGTTTCACGTCACGGTGAGCTGCGCGAGCGATGTCTTGAACGATGCTCTGAGCCTCTTGGACGACATGTTGGAAGCCCATCGACAGGCCGCGCTGCTCGATCCGCCTCCACACTCTTCGACAAACTAAGCCTATTCCTTGGTCGTTGACTGCCCTTCCCTACTCTGCAACCTCAATTACACGTATTTCTCCCTTCGGCCCTAGTATCCACGGATTTCCCGGATTCCAATTGACGGAGGACGCTCCCGATCCGACCATCTGTCACAGGTTACGATGACCGATGTGAAGACGTTCGAGCAGTATAAGTTGAAGGTCGGATGGCCGCGCCTCTCCGAGATTACCAACAATCCTGAAAAGACGAACCGTTCATTGTTGGATGAAGAAGTGATAGCTAAGATGCGGAGGGCTAAGGGGCATTATCTC
>DASTFK010000410.1:0-9470 GCA_035719945.1 Nitrospira sp. | reverse complement strand
CTTCCAGACGGACATTGGTCTCGCGCCAGTGCCCGTCGGTGCGCCCATCGCCGTTCCAGGTATCGTCCACGCCGTACCCGCCGGTGAATCCGACCCGCCCGTCCACCACGACGATCCGGCGGTGGTTGCGTTTGTTCGTTCGTTCGAGGCTCCAGAGTCTCAAGGGGCGGAAGTCGGGTACGATCGCACAGCCGGCGGTCTTCAGGGCCTCGATGTACCGCTCCGGCAACCCGTCTGCCCCGTGGGCGTCGAGTAGTATGCTTACGCGCACGCCGGCACGGCACCGGTCGACGAAGGCCTTGACGATTTCATCCGCGACCTTGCCTTCGTGAAAAATGTAGGCTTCAAACGTGACGGTGGTTCTAGCCGACCGGATTGCTTCCAGCAATGCGGGGAACGTTTGTTCGCCGTTCAGGAGAATGTCTATGCGGTTGTCGCCGATGATCGGCGCTCCAGCGAACGCTTCCAACGACGTCCGGAAGGCTGGGTCCTGGATGCTCACCGAGGGAAGCGTGAGTGGAGTTGGCGTCGATGCGCAGCCGGAAAGCCAGACGGCGATGAAGAGTGCGCCGTAAACCCACAAGGGACGGGCCTTAAGGGTAAGGCCCGTCCTTACCGGCATGACCGTCCCTGTGATAAAGTGACTCACCCCCATTCATTACCTAGCCCGAGAAAGTGAGGCCGCAGAAACGATGCCTGCATCGAGTATCATTCAGGCCGTGAGTCCTAAGTCGTTGATTCCTCAGTTCATGTTGGCGTGGTATGCCGTGTTGTTCTTGGCGCTGGCGGTTTCGCCCATGGATGCGCGTATCTGGTGGGGTTCGAACATTCTGCCGCTCGCCTTCGTGACGGTGCTTGTGCTCACCTACCGAGCGTACCCTCTGTCCAATACCTCGTATATTCTGATTACGGCCTGGCTCACACTCCATACGGTTGCCGTCCACTATACGTACCCCAAGGTTCCTCTCGGATTTTGGCTCGACACCTGGTTTGATTTTCACCGCAATCATTTCGATCGGATCGTCCATTTTAGCTTCGGGTTCTTCATGACGTTGCCGCTCGTCGAAGTGTTCCGACGCCGCTGCAACGTCAATGGATGGCTGTTGCCGTATTTGGTCGTGATGACTGTCCTCGGTTTCAGCGCCTTCTGGGAAATCGTCGAGGCCTGGATCGGCCAAGTGGCTCATCCGGATATCGAGAAGGCGATGGTCGGGCATCAGGGAGACGTCTGGGACCCCCAACGCGACATGGCATCGGCTCTCTACGGCTCGCTTCTGTACGTGGGGTATCTGGCCTGGAGGCGCATGCTTCACGAAGAGTCGAGTGTGTCCTGCCCGAGCGAGTCCGAGAAGCTGCACGATCTGGCCGAACCCATGTCTGCCACTGTGAGCGAGGGGGCGCGAATCTTCTAGCGGGACAGTGCAATCACAAACGTCACCATCGACAGGATCAGGCCAGCGGCAACGAGTAAGGTCAGTCGTCTGAGTTTCTTTTCCACGGCGTCTGACCGGTCGGCGAGCCATTCGACCGATTCCTCGACTTCCGCCAACCGTCCGTCCTCCGTCTTGCCCCGCGCAGGTTTCTCCATCATGGCCTTGACCACGGGTAACAATTTCGGGAGCTGTTTGATAAGAAGGCTGAAGAACGGGTTCATGGCAACAACATCTCTCGCTATTTGGGGGCATGGTTCCGGTCCTCGGCCTTCGGCGCGACTTGAGGACTGATCAGTTCGATGCTGAGGATCGGCCCCATGAACTGCAATGGGCCTTCGAATCGCACGAAACTCGGCACCTCGTCTGCCAGGACATAGCAGTCGTAGTGGAAATCAGCCGGCAACTTGCCCAGCATGGTCCCCAATAACTTTTTCACGGGGCCGATGTCGGGTTTGAAGGCGTATTGCCAGGCTTTGCGGGATTGGTCGCCAACTCGGATGACCTGTTCGCCGACAAAGGCCAATTCGAGCGCGATTGCAGTCGGTTCGGGCACGAAGGCCAAGACGTTCACGGTTTCGTTGGCACCTTTCGGCAGGTTCAACAGCGTCGTCACGATCATGCCGTTGTAGGCGTCTTTCGGCAGATCGATCTTTCCCGTCAGGACTTTTTCCGCTCCGTTTTCCCTCGCCTTCGCTCTGACCTCATAGGTTGATGTGCCTCGATCGACCACCACATCCATCTGCTCGGGAAACGACGGGCCGCGTTGGGTGAGCTGATAGCGGATCAACGTAAACACACGCTGCTGTGAAAACGCGACCTTCTCGTCGTGGAACGAGCCGTCTTTGAAACGGAACACGAGGCGGCTTTCCGCAACTCCCCCCTCCTTCACGGTCTGGGTCAGTTCTCCGTGCCCGACAATATCTCCAGCCGCCGACCGGACGAGCAGAAACCCATGCGTCAGCCCTTCAGGGAAACGCACCGATACGGGCGCGGACTCGGCGGCATTCCGCGTAAACGCAATCGACGAGAGAAGCATGGCGAGGACGACACCGCGATAAGCCAGGCCGGCCGCGGAGCTGCCGCCTCGCAACGAGGGGACGCATCTGTCAGGACGGTCATTCACTCAGCAACTCCGCCAAAGGTTGCAGGTCTTCGATGCGGTCGGCAAACACTTTGAGCATGCCCATGATCGGAATGGCGAACAAGAGCCCCCACACGCCCCAGAGCCAGCCCCAAAACAAGAGAGCGACGAAAATGGCAGTGGTATTCATCTTGGTCATCTTGCCGCTCATCCAGGTGACGAGCACGACACCGACCAGCGTCGCGATCGCGAGGGAACTGAAAGAAACGAGCACCGCCATACTCAAGGATTCGAATTGCATGAAGGCCGCCATGCCGGTGGCGAGCGCTGTCAACGCCGGCCCCAGATACGGAATGAAATGCAGCACACCGGCCGCAACGGCCCAAGCCCCTGCATTGTCCAGGCCGATCCACCGGAACGCAACCCATGAGAGCAGTCCGAGGAGAATATTGGCCACGAGCAGGGTGAGCATATAGTTTTGAATAGCCCGGTCGATGTCGTCCAGAATGGCGACCGTAATCTTGCGCTCGGATAAGGACGGTCCGCTGATGCGCATCAGCTTTCGCTTGAAGGTATCGCCGGAGAGCAGGAGAAAGACCACCAGCAGCAACAGCATGACCGTGTCGCCGAGGAAGCCGAAGATGCCCAATGAACCGGTCCAGAGCCAGTCGACGAGTTTGATTTTCGGATCATCGATCACGACACGCGTGGGCGGTTTTTGCGCAGGAGTCTGACCATTGGCTGCCTGATTGGTGGCTTGCTCGAGCTTGCGCGCCGCCTCCTGGACCTTGAGCATTGGATTGGGTTGGCTGGCCAGGTCTCGAAGGGTCGCCGACAATTTTGCTGCCGCATCCGGGACCTGATCGAGAATCTTTTCGACTTGTGCTCGGAGCGATAACGTCGCGGCCGCCATCCCACAGAGCAGTGCTGCCATGACGAGCGTGGTCCCGATAAGACGTGGAATCTTGAGTCGCTCAAGGAACCTCACGAGGGGATTCAACGTACAAGCCAAGATGAGGCCAAACACCAGCGGAATAAAAAACTTTTGAGCCGAAGACAAGGCAAACACCGTCGCGACGGTCGCCACGATGATTGCCGCCATGCCTCGAGAATCAGAAGGAAGGGTGGCCGTCGGAGTGTCGGATGACTCAGGCGTCGAATCGGTGGTAGTGCTTTCCTTGGTCTGCATGCAGGACATATCCAGCCAAATCCGTACGTGCTCTATTCATCCATGACAACACAGCCCCAGGGAACCCCCTACTAGGAGAAGTCCTTGTCGGTCGGATCTCAGAAATGCGGTCAGTGCAGAAGAGAGAGGTTTGTAGAGGCGAACCGATGAAAAGGCTTAAGAGCTGACGCCTGAAGATGCGGTTGGTTGCGCGCCCTGGTAGTCGACTTCGATCGTGAAGCCGAGATCACGAATCATGCCCCATACTTCGGGTGCTGGAGTGCCTGGTGTAGTGAGATATCCATTCACGAAGACCGAGTCGGCCGGATAGAGAGCCAACGGTTGCAGGCTGCGCAGATTATGTTCGCGCCCACCGGCAATGCGGATCTCGGTGCGGGGGTGAAGGAAGCGGAAGAGGCACAGCACTTTCAGACAACGCTGCGGTGTGAGCTGATCGCAATGTTCGAGGGGGGTGCCAGCCACGGGATGCAGTGTGTTCACAGGGATGGACTCGGGGTGAACCGCGCGCAACGCCATGGCGAGGTCGATGAGATCGTCGTCGGCTTCACCCATGCCCACGATGCCTCCGGAGCATATCTCCAGTCCCGCAGCACGAGCGTTCCGTAGGGTGGAGAGACGGTCCTGAAAGGTGTGGGTCGTGCAGATCGAACCGTGGAAGGCCTCGCTCGTGTTCAAGTTGTGGTTGACCCGGTCGACGCCCGCCGCCTTGAGCCGTTTGGCCTGCGGCTCATTCATCAGGCCCAGTGAGCAGCAAATCTGGATCGGCAATTCCTGCTTGATGGAGCGAACCGCCTCCGCGATCTCGTCGATCTCGCGGTCCAGTGGACTGCGTCCGCTGATGACGATGCAGTATCGTTGCGCTTTGGAGGCGGCGGCCTGACGCGCACCTTCGATCATCTGGCGCTGTGGCAAGAGGTTGTATCGATCGATCGCCGCAGTCGAAACAGCGGACTGCGAACAGTAATGGCAATCTTCTTGGCAGGCGCCGCTCTTGGCATTTTGCAGCATCTGGAGACGCACGGTCTTCCCGAAGTACCGTGCGCGCACGACAAAGGCCGCTTGCAGCAGGGCGAGTAAGTCCTCGTCGGGCGTCGTCAGAACGTCACGGCATTCTGATCGCGTCAAGACCTCGTCGTTCAACGCTTTTCGCGTGAACACGGCACAATCCGTCATCTCATCTCCTCGTCAGAGTTCATTTTTTCTCACCCGCCATCGCACCGCCTGTCGGAGGAGGCGTTTTCCCTGGAGGCGATCGCCTGCCAAGAGGCGCGGTTCAGGGTTCCGCGATCCCTCGTCAGTGTTGAGCGAAAGCTACACGGTTTCGAATGGAGAAGCAATGCCTTGGTAGGGAATGCTGCGTCCGGCTGTGGACGCTCCGTCCCTTGCTGCCGCGGGACCGCCTTCCAGCCACGGAAGCGCGACGAAGGTATTCCAGTTTCCGCACCGGCGGCACCGCCCTGACCATTCCGTGGTGTCTTGTTGGCAGGCGGTGCAGACGTAGGGCACGACGACGCGCTTCTTGAATTGGAGCGCCTTCTTGAGCTCGATGACCGCCTGTTCCATATGTTGTTTGCGTAGGAACAGATTGGCCATGATCTTGTGGTAATCCACGAGTTGATCCTGTGGGCCTTCAACGGTGGACAGAATATCAAAGGCCTCGTCGACCATTTCCAGCCGGTAATAGAGTTTGCCGAGATAAAACTGCAGCACGGCGTTATGCGGATCCTGCTGCAACGCCTCCTGATAAATGCGGATGATTTCGCTCGGCTCCCCCTGTTCTAAAAACAGCTCTTCCAGCCGGTGAAGAATGATGACGTTGTGGGTCTTGGCATACACCTTTTTGAGAATCTCGACGGCGTCTTTGGTCTTGCCTTCCCGGATCAGCACTTCTCCCAAGCCGATATAGGCGGGGAGAAATGTCCGGTCTTTTTTAATGGCACCTCGAAAATAACGTCTCGCCTTGTCCGCATGCCCTCGCTCGAGCAACTGGCGGCCGACTTCGTACATGCAGCCGGTGAGCAGCTGGGCTTCAGCGCGCCGTTCCGTTTCCGGCAGATTGGCCTTCGCCATCCGGTGCTGTATCTCTAGCGCGTCGCTCCATTTCTCAAGCCGGATCAGCAGGTCGCGCTTCCGGATCAGACCCGTCAGGTTGTCTGGTTCGATTCTCAGGATCTTTTGCAGCGTCTGGAGGGCGTCCTCATAACGTTTGGCTCCCTCGAGGTCCTTTGACAGCTCCAGCAGAATTTCAATGTTCCGGTCGTCAATGCGCTGTGCATTCTGATGCAACCTGATCGCTTCCGCATAATTACTTTCCGAACGATAGATATTGCCCAACCAGAGCAGCGAGTCGACCCTGTTCGGATCGATCGAGAGCGCCTTTTCGAACAGGCCCACGGCGTCGCTCGTCCGCTTTGACATGAAGGCATGGGTGCCTTCGCGATGCAAAGCGTCCACCTTGTCTTTTCGTCGCTGAAGCCGCGTGCTCCGCCAGTTGCCGATCACGTGCACCGTTTGACGCATCCCGACGGCTAGGGCGACGAGCAGGGCGCCGACCGCCATGGAAAAGACGACGAGCGTTACGGCGCTCAGTTCAAATTGCGTTGACGGGCCGGCGTGGACGGTGATGGTGCCTGGGTTCAGCTCCCGGAAATAGCTGTAGAGGAAGATACCGGCGCTGATCAGGAAAATCGTGGTGAGCAGCCTGAGCATGGCGCTACGCTCGTTTGGCGGTGTGCACTCTCGTTCGGGGAGCCGTTTTTGAGGCAGCCATCGGCGGCGATGCGTCGCCGGGGATAGGAACACGCCTCGCGTCGGCCCACAACCGTTCCAGTCCGTAGTGGTGACGGGTATCCTGTCGGAATACGTGGACGACCACGTCGCCGAAATCCATGAGTACCCACTGCGATGATGCCTTGCCTTCGATGCTCAAAGCTCCGGACCCCGAATGCGACAGCACGCCATCGACATGGTCGGCGATCGCTCTGGTTTGCCGATCCGAGTCGGCGGATCCCAAGACGAGGTAGTCGGCGACGGACGTCAGCTTCGCAACGTGGAGGATGAGGACGTCCGTGGCCTTCTTGTCGAGCATGGCTTTCGCAATGGCAAGGGCCGTGGCCTTTGATGTTCGTGCGATCGGCGTCCTCTTAGTAGATATGATGTTGAAGTATATAGGATTCCACCACAGGCGGCAACAGATTTGCCGTGGGAACTCCCTGTGCAATTCTTGCGCGAATGTCCGATGCCGACACGCTGTTCGGCGGCAAGCGGAGGCAAATCAGCGATTGGTTGCCGACAGGGACGTCCAGACGTAGGCTCCGTCCGGCATCCAACTCCACGAGCGATGCTTGCGGAATGGGTGGAATCAACGGCAACCCCGAAAGCGCCTGGAACGACAGACCGGGCCGTGAGAGGACCACAAACGAGCAAAGAGTCAGCAACGTCGCCGGGTCTCGCCAGGTTGGAAATTCCAAGAAGGCGTCCAGTCCGATGAGGAAGAAGAGTCGAGCTTCGGGACCGTATTCCTGCTGTAAGAGGCGGATGGTATCGATCGTATAGGATTTCCCCGACCGGCGCACTTCGACATCGGATATGGACAGCGAGGGATCCGAGGCAATGGCCAGACGGACCATCTCAAAGCGGGCCTTGGCGGCCGCGAGGTTCTCATGTGGCTTGTGCGGCGGATCACCCGTCGGGATCAAGACCACTCGGTCGAGTGCGAGCGCCTCACGCGCCTGGTGCGCAATCGCCACATGACCATTGTGAATGGGGTTGAAGGTACCGCCCAACAAGCCTACCGACGACACTCCCACCTCACGGGGGCGGCTCAAAGGATCACAAGATTATCCCGATGAATGACTTCCTCGTACTCCTGCGGCCCAAGACACTGCTGAATCTCGGCGGTCTTGAGGCCCTTGATTTTCATCAAGGTGTCCGAAGAACAATTCACGAGCCCCTTGGCGAATTCCTTGCCGTCCTGGTCGAGGCAGCTGATCGGATCACCGGCCTCAAACGAGCCAGTGACTGTGACGATACCGGACGCCAGGAGACTCTTGCCGCGCTTGGTCAGTGCATCGACGGCTCCCTGATCCAATGAGATGGCGCCGCGCGCCCGCAGGGTATAGCCGATCCAATGTTTGCGGCTGTTCATCCGGCGGGCTTTGGGAAGAAACAGACTCCCTCCCGGATTGTTGCCCAAAAGGATGTGCGGCAACAGACCCTTGGTCTGGCCGTTCACGATCAGCGTTGCCACGCCATATTCGCCGACTATTTTCGCCGCCCGGACCTTGGTGGCCATTCCGCCTGTGCTGCCGAACGTGGTCGAGATGCCGGCCCGTTGTTCAATGTCATCCGTAATCTCAGCGATCAAGGGAATGAGCTCAGCGGAAGGATTTTTTCGGGGATCTTCCGTAAACAACCCGTCGATATCGGATAAAATTACGAGCAGGTCGGCATCGACGAGATGGGCCACCTCCGCCGCGAGCGTATCATTGTCGCCGACCCGAATTTCATCGACGGCCACCGTGTCGTTTTCATTGATGATGGGAATGACCTGGAATTCGATGAGGGCGGCCAGCGTGTGCCTGGCGTTCAGGAATCGACGCCGGTCGGCCAGATCGTGATGGGTGAGAAGAATCTGTGCGACCTTGATGCCGAGCCGCTCAAAGGATTTTTCATAGGCCCACATTAGCCGGCTTTGTCCAACCGCTGCTGCCGCCTGCTTCACCGGTAGACTTTTCGGATACTCCTTGAGGGAAAGCTTCTTGATGCCCGAAACAATCGCACCGGACGACACGACGAGCACGTCCCGGCCGGCCGCTCGAAGCGCTGCCAGATCCTCCGCCAGTCGGTCAATGCGATCTGGCTCGAGACCGGCTTCCCGTGAGGAGACGAGACTACTCCCGATTTTGACGACGATGCGCTTCGCCTGCGTTAAGACTTCGTTTCGCATGCCGTCGCTCGAAGCTGTTCGATGCGTTGACCGACAAACGTGATCAGTTCCGTCAGACCCGCTCTCGTGGCTGAGGACAGGGGCAGACAAGGCATGCTCCGGCGCCGGCAAAAGGCCTGAAGCGAGGTCAGCCTAGTCCCGTCACCGGCCGCGTCGATTTTGGTCGGGACCACGGCAAAGGGACGCTTGGCGAGCTCGGGATCATAGGCTGTCAGCTCCTGCCGCATGATCTCGAAGCTTGCCACGGGGTCTTCCACGGCCGCCTCGGAGACATCGATCAGGTGGAGCAGCAGGGAGGTGCGTTCGATATGGCGCAAAAACTGTATGCCGAGGCCCTTGCCTTCATGCGCGCCTTCGATCAACCCGGGAATGTCGGCTACGACGAAACTGCGGTCTTCGGCATACCGCACGACGCCGAGATTCGGGACGAGCGTCGTAAAGGGATAGTCCGCGATCTTCGGGCGTGCCGCGGAAATTGCGGCGATCAAAGTCGATTTTCCGGCGTTGGGAAATCCGATGAGGCCGACGTCGGCCAGCAGCTTCAGTTCGAGCCGGAGCTCGTATTCCTCGCCAGCCGTGCCGCGCTCGAAATGGGTCGGCACGCGGTTGGTGGACGTCGCAAAATGGCTGTTGCCTCGCCCGCCTTTGCCGCCGCGCGCGATCGTGACAGAGTCCCCGTCCGTCACCAAGTCCGCCAGGAGGTCGCCTGTGTGGAGGTCATAGATCGAGGTCCCGACCGGCAACAGCACCTCGACGGATTTTCCCCTGCGTCCGGTGCAGTTCGATCCGCCGCCGGCTTTCCCATCTTCCGCCTCGTAA
>DASTFK010000409.1:0-13922 GCA_035719945.1 Nitrospira sp. | reverse complement strand
GAAAATGTTCTCGAGAACCGGAGCCGGCCATCGAAGCCGAGCATACCACGGGAGGTGTCGAGACTAAAGCCTGTTATGCAAACGCAGGCCAGAGGTCGGTCGCCCCGGTGTCCCTTTCATAGGAGTGGTCTATAAGCGGTTGACGTGATCGATCAGGTGCCGCAGTCGCGCGGCGCTGCGTCGGTTGGAGGCGAAGACCAGACGAGGCAGGTCTTTGAAGTCCGGTTCGTCGAGTTCTTCAGGCAGGGCCCCGCGAAGCTCGAACGTACCCTCCAGCAGCAGATCGGCAAACTGCTCGTGAATGGCGGCGACCTGTTCTGCAGAAATGGGACTCTGAAGACGCATGGCCAATTGGCGGCCGACGTAGCGGGTCGAATGGAATCGTCTGTAAAAAAACCGGATTTCCTGGATCGCCTCCTCGACTGAGCTTGTGATTTTGAAGAGGCCCAGGTCCTCGGGGCTGATCAGCCGTCGATCCAGCATTTGGCGCCGGATGAAGCGGTCCCATTCGTCCCAGTAATCGCAACCCTCCGCCTGGAGGCAGAGAATCGGCTGAGGATCGCTCTTGCCGGTTTGTGCCAGCGTCAGGATTTCGAAGCCTTCATCGTGCGTGCCGAAGCCCCCGGGAAACAGCGCGATGGCATTGGCTTCCTTTTGAAAGATCAGCTTTCGCGTGAAAAAATACTTGAAGGTCACGAGCTTTGGATCGTCGGCAATCGTACTATTCGCGCCCTGCTCGAACGGCAGCATGATGTTCACGCCGAAGCTGTTCTCGCGGCCCGCACCCTCTTGCGCCGCGCGCATAATGCCGTCCGCGCCGCCCGTAATGACCATGAAGCCTTCTTCGACGATCCGCCGGCAGAAATTGAAGGCGAGCTGGTAATTCGGGTCGTCGGGCATTGTGCGGGCGGAGCCGAAGATGCTGACTTTTTTCCGATGGTGGTAGTCCCGAAACACGCGAAACGCATGCCGCAGCTCCTTGATGGCGCGGTTGACGATCTTGAGGTCCAGGGGCTCGAGATGCGCGTCGTGGAGCTTGAGCATGCCGACCAAGATCTCCTTGACCAGGACGGCGGAAACGTCGTCCTCTGGCGATTCCAAGAGCGAGCGGACTTGACTCAGCACATCCTCATTGGACGGCATCGTGCGCGAGCGGGTGGGGGTGGTTTTCATGAAGTCCTATCCATTTCTGTAAGTGGTGGTCGAGAGAAAAATTCTATCATAGAGCGGCGTTTGGTCAAAGAACTGACGAGAGAATGGTCAGGCCTGATCGGGGGCAGCAGGAATCGCTTGCAGTGCCCAGGTTTTAAGGCGGGTCAAGTCGGTGTGCGAAAGATCGGCAAACTGCACTTCGACGGCGAAGGCACGTTGCCCATGAGCACCGGTGCCGGTCGGCGTCAGCGAACCGGACGACAGCACCTTGCCGTGAATAGTCAGCGGCTCATTGTGCCCCGGCAAGGAAAACGCCAGCATCACGCCCGTCCGGCTGCGCAGGGTTGAAGCCGATTCCAGACGGGCGCCGACGTGACTGAGCTCGACGATATTCGCGTTGTGAGCCTGCTGCTGAGATGCGCGTTCATCGAAGACGGTGACAACGACCGGGAGGTTCGTCGGGCGTCGGGGAGGCGTCAGCATGAGGTCCTGGGCGCTCAACACGCCGACCGGCTGATTATGTTTTGTCACGATCAACAAGGAAGCCCCAGTCGCCATCATCATCGTCGAGGCTTCTTCCAACGCTTGATCGTATTCGATGAACTGCACGGGGCGCGTCATGATGCTGCGCACTTCGATGTCATGGGGCTCCAGGCCTCGCGCCACGACTTTTTTCACGATGTCGCCGGGCGTCATCAGCCCAAAGGCTGTCTCGGTGTCTTTCACCAGGAGGCAGGACGCATGCTCGCGTTCCAGCAGCAAGGCCGCCTCGCTCACGGATACATCACCCGGCACTTGAATCACTCCCGGCGTCATCATATGGGCTACCACCGTGGGTACAGGATGTTGCGGCTGCGGGGGTGGGTCATTGTGACCGAGCATCGGCTTCTCGCGATTCGGAGTGATTCGATTGACCATTCGTGAGGGGCCGACCCCCTACGGCGCAAACCAAGTATACCAGACAGGGTGAGGCGTCCCTCATCGGCAGTTGCCTTGTCAAACAAGGGTTTGTGAGACTAGACTAGGCCAATTATTGTCACAGCACAAGAGCGGTCCTGGAGCAATCGGATGTCGGTTGAACAGCAGTTTCAGCGACGGGCTGAGGCGGTACCAAAGCTGGGCTTGGGGCTGTCGGTCGACGTCTACTCTCCTGATCTCTATGAACTCATGAGCCGGTTCGAAGGCCTTGTTTCTCGGCCGGCCTACTTGGAAATTTTTCGTGCAACAACGACAGCGCTGCAGGCGGTGAGGCAGTACCTGGCCGGCGTGCCCCTGGCTTACCATGGTGAAGGACTGTGGATTACACAGCCGGATTTCTCCTCCGCGCCATTTTTTGAGAACGAACTCGACGAGGTTGCGTCGCAACTAGACACCCTTTGCAGTCCCTGGCTGAACCACGAATGCGCGACCAAGCAGATGGCGGGCTATACCTTCGGCACCTATCTGCCTCCTTTATATACGGCTGAAAGCGCCGAGCTTGTGGCAGGCAACATCTCGCTGGTGCAAGAGCGGCTGGACCAGAGGCGCAGGCCGGGAGCGGCTTTTGGACCACTCTTTCTCCTGGAAATGCCGCCGCTCACCTATTTTATGGCCGGGACGATCAGCGTGCCTGAGTATTTCCGACTGGTTACTGAGCGGACGCCCTGCGGGCTTGTGCTGGATATCGGGCACTTGTGGACTGTCTATCGCTATACGGCTGCCAGGCGGCAGTCATCACTCGCACAATTCGTCGAGCGATTTCTTGATGAATTTCCGATCGAGCGTGTGATTGAAATCCATATCGCCGGGCTGTCGGTACACGAAGCAGGACAGCGCGCGGCTGTGCAGGACGGTTTTCCCGATTGGATCGATGCACATGCGGCACCCATTCCGGCCGAATCTTGGACAATCCTCGACCAAGTCTTGCAGCACCCTCGTCTCCGCCATCTTCGCGGCGTAGCGCTCGAAGTCGATACGAAGCCGCTCGGCCTCATCGCTGAGGAATTTGCCCAGGCTTGCGGGCGTGTCGGACCGATGGTCGAGCGCTTGCTGGGAAACGAGACGCCGGCGCCTACTGGCATTTTCGGGCCACTAAAAGGTGAGAGGCGAGCGCATCAGGCCGAGGTGGATCAGCGCAGGCTCGAAGCCGACTATGTCCGGTATGCGCGAATCGCTTCAGGTCAGGAACCGCCGGACGGACCTGCGTGGAAGGCCGTCACAGACGATCCGTCTGGTCTCGAGCGCTACATTCATGTCTATCTCCCTCATGAAATCCTGCACTGGGGAGGAGAACTGATCGACATGTTTTCCGAGACCTGCAAAGGTCTGAAGGAACAGGGTCTCTCTCTGAATGACTTCGTGCCATGGTGGTTTCAGAGGTCCAGGCCGGCCGACCGACCGTATGATTTTTTTCTCCTGAAAATCGATCGTTTCGTCGAGTTCGTTGCTGAACGCGCTCCGGCACTTATCGGCCCCGCTCGCCGCGAAGCCGAAGCCTTGCGGCAGGGGTATGAGGAGGCCAACGCCGGAGACCGGTATCTCACGGAGTCCTGCCCATGACATTTTGGAATAGACTTCCGACGCCGGTCATCGGTCTCTCTCCTATGGACGGCGTAACAGACTCCGTCTTTCGACTCATGACGGCCCGGCAGGGGAAGCCTGATGTGATCTTCACCGAGTTTACGCATGTGCACGACGTCTGCCGCGGACCGGAGTTTCTGTTGGACTCGCTGCACTATCATGAGGCCGAGCGACCGATCGTGGCGCAGTTGTATGGAAAGGACCCAGAGCTGTTCTATCAAGCGGCGCACGTGGTGTGCGAACTGGGGTTCGACGGGCTGGACATTAACATGGGCTGTCCTTCCCGCAACGTGGCGTCGTCCGGTTCGGGAGCCGGACTTATCCGAACGCCTGATCTTGCGCATGCGATCATCCGTGCCGCACGACAGGGCATCGCTGATTGGACCGCCGGTCACACGCTGGAGACCGCCGGGCTGAAAGCCGCCAGAATCGACATTGTGAATCGATTGAATGCGCTCAGGAACCATGCGCCAGCCCCCGTTCGATCGGCGATTCCGCTCTCCGTCAAGACGCGTCTCGGTTACGACGAGGTGATTGTGGAACGGTGGATCGAACACCTGCTTCTCGAATCCCCCGCCGTGATTTCGCTGCATGGACGAACCTTGCAGCAAATGTACAAGGGAGAAGCCGATTGGGCGGCGATCGGTCGGGCTGCCCATCTCGTTCGCGGGAGCGGAACCTTGCTATTCGGCAATGGGGATGTCCAGAGTTTGAGCGAGTTGGTGCGTCGTGTCAGGGAGACCGGTGTCGATGGCGTGCTGGTGGGGCGCGCGGCGTTGGGAGCCCCATGGTTTTTCCATGGCAAGGAAGAAGCTCGGCACTACACGAAGATCGCACAGCCGTGGGAGCCTGACCTGCGGACCCCCTCGCTGACCGCCCGGTTCGAGATCCTTCTCGAACACGCGCGCCAATTCGAGGCGCAATGGGGCCCGCAACAATTCAGGCGCATGCGAAAACATCTGGGATGGTACTGCAAGGGATTCCCACATGCCGCTGCCTTGCGGGCTCGCATGTTTCACGTCTCTTCTGTCGCGGATGTCGAAGCGGTGCTTGCGGACTATCGAAGCGGCCGGCTGATCGACGGCGGCCAGACCGATGATTCGTCCATCACCGAACGCGAGACCGCTCACCTGGCATCGCGATGCGGCTAGTGCTGGCGTCAACGTCGCCGCGTCGTCATGAATTGCTCTCCCTGCTCAATATTCCCTTCGAGGTCAGAGCTCCTCTCTGCGAGGAGTTGATGCCGCCGCACCGTTCGGCCGGCGATCTCGTTGCGGATTTTGCCAGGGCCAAAGCCGATTCCGTCGCGACGCAGGAACCTCAATCCCTGATCCTGGCCAGCGATACCTTGATCGAATGCGATAACGTCGCCGTCGGAAAACCTCGCGATGTCGCCGAGGCCCGCTCGATCCTACGAGACCTAGCCGGTCGCGCTCATCTGGTCAAGACGGCTGTGAGTGCCGTGTGTCGTGACCGGCGCTTCCAGGCCACGGAAATCTCCACGGCCCGGGTCTGGATGAAGCCGTTTGATGAAAAGGTACATGAACGCTATCTCGCGACCGAGGATAGTCTCGGCAAGGCGGGCGCCTATTCCATTCAAGGTCTCGGTGCGGAATTAATTGCACGGCTGGAGGGCGATTTTACGACCGTCGTCGGATTTCCGCTCCGTGTCGTGGCACGGCTGTTGGTGCAGGGAGGGATGGCCGTTCCGGTCGACGTCGATACGCTCTATCTCAGCAGGCCGTATGGCACCTGGTCACGTTTCCCCGCAGATTGAAAAGGAGAGGGGCTTTTCGTAGAATGCCGCCTTCATTTGCTTTTTTAAGGAGGGGTCTCATGGTTGTTCAAGGGAACCTCGTCACAGGCCTGCTGGCCGGTCTCTCTTTGGTCCTTATCAATCCGGCGTTTGCCATCGACGTCAAGCTTACGACCGAGGAAGCCCAGAAGGCGTTGGAAGCCGGCCGGGCACCGATGGAAAAGGCCAACAGCCCCGAAGAAGTGAAGAAGGTGTTGCAGCAAGCCTCGATGGCGACCCGCGTCGGCGCCGATCCTGAAAAGGATGCTTGCGGGGCCAGCGCGATTCTGAGGACGAAGCGCTACCGGCTCGAGGCATTCGGCCGGCAGGAGGCCTCGGAGTCTAAAAAGCGCAAAACCGACATCCGTATGCCGGACGAATTCATCAGGAAAGTCGTCGACATGCCGAATATGGAGGTTGAGGTGCAGCTCTGCGGCGATGATGAATATTTCGCCGAAGGCGCGCTGATCGAGTTGCAGCAGGCCAGCAAGAAGGTGAAGGCGATCGACGTCGGCAAGGCGGAGCGCGGGCGCAAGAATGAAGGCAGCGGGCCTGCCTACCGGTCCCGGTTTACGGCCGTCTTTGCGTACGAGAGTTTTGATCCCAACGCCCAGTCGGTGTTTGTCGTCAACCTGCAAGACGGCAAAGAACTCCGCATCCCAGCGGACTTTTCAAAAGTGAAGTAGACTGTAGCCATACCTGGGGTGGAACGATAGCGGCCGCGCACTAAGGCACCGGCGTCGTCCACAGGCTTCCAGCCTCGTTTCACTGCATTGTACAGTTCGTTCATGCGCATCTTCCCCTTGCGGGAAACGCACCGACCGGCTATAAGTCTCATGTTTTAGGAACTCGCGAACCCGCCAACGCAGGGGGGGATTGCCATTCACGTAGGGAGAGGTGGGCAATGCCACAATGGGTGATTCGACGCGTCATCTCAGCGGTGCTTCTTTGTTCCATCATCGTTGCACCATTCATCGGCTGTGGGAAAAAGGTGACGTCCTCGACAGGAGAAGCGGCTACGAGCAGCAAGGGGAAAAGCGCTACCGGGCCAGTGGAGAAGATCACGCCCGACACCATGGCGACCTTTCCCGAGGAAAAAAGCGCGAGCACGGCACGTGAACCGGTAGAGGCCGCTCCCCCGGCGCCGAGCGCAGGAGGCGGTACAGAGCCTGGTGCTGCTCCTCCAGCCGCATTGTCCGCTCCCTCTGGCGCAGCGCCCTCGGGAGAAACGCTCAGCCTCGGAGACATCTTCTTCGATTTCGATCAACATACGATCAGAAGGGATGCCCAATCGACCTTGAGCGCCAATGCCGCCTGGCTCAACAGCAGAGCGGGTAAAGCTGTGGTCATTGAAGGACACTGCGATGAGCGCGGCACCCAGGCCTACAATCTGGTGCTCGGCGAGAAGCGGGCCCGTTCGGCCAAGCGCTATCTGGAGGATCTCGGGGTGCCCGCGTCGCGGCTGAAGACGACCAGTTACGGAGAGTTGCGTCCGTTCTGCAAGGAGCGCGACGAGAGTTGTTATCAGCAAAATCGCCGGGCCCATTTTGTGGTCCAGTAGTGGCAATATTTCGGTCTCACCAGCAAGGGGAGGAAAGCATGCGTCGAGCAGGGGGAATGGTAGCCGTGTGTTTCGTGATACTCGCAGGCTGTGCCACTGGTGAGCAAGTTGATGTTGTCATACCCAGTCCGTCAAACGACTCTACGACCGCAAACGGCGCAGCGACCGTGAGCGCCGGCAGTGGACTTCGGGTGGTCGTGAAGCCGTTCGATGACGCCAGGATGGACCGCACACACCTCGGAAGTCGGAACCACTTTTTGGGCGATACCAGTTATTTTGACCTGCCGAAAGGCACGGTCGGAGAGGCGGTTGCCAGGGCGGTGGTCCAACAACTGAACAAACGTGGTTGGCAGGCCAGCCTGGACGGTGCTGGCGGATCGACGCCTGATGCGACGATTACGGGAACGATTCAGGATTTGTCGGTGATCGCCGTCAGCAAATTCGGCCGCACGATAATTGTCGCCAAGAATACGATGATGATGCGAGTGGCGAACAGCGACCAGAGCACGATCCAGGAACGTGTCCTTGGCAACGGGACCGATCAAGTGTTCTGGTTCGAGCCGGAACACGCCCAGCTCCTCCTCAATGAAGTGCTGGAAAAAAACATCGAGAAGTTCATTGCCGATACCAAGGTTGAGGGACGGACGGTGAAGCTGCGGTAGGACGGTCCTTCGCGTTGACCGTCATCCCTCGACGGTCAACGTGATTTCGTGTATTCCGGACGCGCCGTCGGGTGCCGCATCCTGCTCAGTGGATGCCTGGAGAGCGCCCGTGCCGTCGATTGCTCGCACTGACAACGTATAGCTTCCGGCTTGCGGAACGATCCACTCATAGTGCCAAAAGACCCAGGACGCTGCGGATATCGGCACTCCGAGCGTGGCTTTGGTCCAGGAGGCGCCCTCGTCGGTTCGGATCTCGACCGCAGAGATTCCTCTCGTGCCGGCAAAGGCAAGCCCGGCCACCTTGTGACGCAACCCTGTGAGAGCTGATCCGTGTCCGGGGATATCGATGCGTGATGTGGTCTTGATGACCGCCTCGTCGCTCCAACCTTTCCTCGCGTAATACCCTTTATAGTCATGGTCGACGACCTCGATGTCCGTGAGCCACTGGACGCTCTTCATGCCATAGTGGCCGGGCACAATCGTACGTGCGGGAAACCCATGGCTCTGCGGAAGAACGACCCCGTTCATCTTGACTGCAACAATCACATCTCCAGCCATCGCCCGAGTCAGGGGAATGCTGTCCGAATACTCGTCGGCCGCTCGAAACACGACGTCAACGGCATCGGACCTGACCCCTGCCTCCTCGAGAAGCGACCGAAGCGAGCAGCCTTGCCACTGGGCAGTCCCGATATACTCTCCGGCGACCGTATTCCCGACGCATTCAAGCGTGACGACGTGCGAGACGGAGGGTCGGGCGCATAGCTGTTCGTACTTCAATGTGATGGGCCGCTCGACCAGCCCTCGCACCGAGAGCGACCATTCCTGAATGCGGACCGTGGGAGGGCTTCGATACGATGTGAGATAGAACTCCTCGTTCGGCGTAATCGGGGAGGTCAGCGTCGATCCGCGCCGGCTGAACCATTGCTCGAGCCATCCGGCAGACGACGGACGGATGCCTCCCAACAGCCAGGCGGTTGCAAGGCTCCCAAGAAGCAGGACACGACGACGTGACAAGTCAATCATGACGGAGCAGCCTCATCTTAAATCATCCACATTGAAGCCGGCACTCCCGTACGACGCTGCTGTGCGGTTCACTGTCTTGCAACCACGCCGGCCAGGTCTCGCACGATTCTCTCAGTCGCCCCCTGATGCTCCGTCACGACCCCCCTGCCCCGTTCTCCCATGACCCTCGCCTGTTCCGGATCTGAGAGCAGCCGATCACAGGCGGCAAAGAGATCGCGTTCGTTTTCGGCTTGAATCGCGCCGCCGGCCTTGAGGAGCCATGCGGAGACATCCGGAAAATCGTGCATGTCCGGGCCGAACAGCACCGGCTTTCCGCAGGCCGCCGGTTCAATCGGATTTTGCCCCCCTTGCGGTACGAAGCTTCCCCCGATCACTGCGACGTCGGCGAGAGCGTAAAGCCGGCTCAAATAGCCCATGCGATCGACCACGACGACCGGCGTTGAACGGCCCAGCCGTGAGGCGAGCGCCGTCTCGGTGCCGTCCTGTTGAAATAGCTGGAGTACCTCGGTGCCTCTCTCGGGCCGGCGCGGCACGATGATGAGTCGAAGCGTAGGAAAGCGGCTTCTGAGCTGGAGAAAGCAAGAGCGGACGATCTCCTCCTCTCCGCGATGGGTGCTGCCCGCTATCAAGATGCGGGAATCGGGAGAGACAAAGAATTCCCGTTGAAGGGCCGCAACAACGGTGAGATCTGGTACCGACGCGGCCACATCGAATTTCAGATTGCCGTGATGGCGCAGCCGATCCGGCGCAACTCCGACGGCCAGAAACCGCTGCGCCTCGCCGGCAGATTGCGGATAGATCCCGTCAAAGGTATTGAAAGACGACTGGAAGAGGAGCCGTAGGCCGCGGTAGAGGCGGAACGAATCGGGAGACAGGCGCCCGTTGACCAGGACACAGGGAATCCGTCTCCGGCGAACGTCGTCCAGGAATCCTGGCCAGATATCGGTTTCAACGAGGACGATCAGCGCTGGATCGACCGCGTCGAGGCACCGGTCGACCGCAAACGTCACATCGTAGGGAAAATAGAAAATACCGTCGCAAAACTGGGAAAAGCGATCTTGCGCCATGGCAAAAGCGGATGCGGTCGAAACCGAGAGATACAACGGCCGGTCCCCGAGTTCGCGCCGGACGCTCTGAATGAGACTGCCGGCCGAGAGCAGTTCTCCGATCGAGAGGGCATGGATCCATACCGGCTTCCCGGAGGATGGCTTCGACTGAGGATATGGTTGCCATCCCAAGCGCTTGAAAAGGGTGGCACGGCGTTTTGCACTGAAGACCCACAGCGGAAACACAACCACGAACAGGAATATCGCGAGCGTGAAGGCCGCACGGTACAGTCTGAGGAGCATCCAGTGGCGCCAGCGACCTAGCAACACGCCTCCCTTCATGTCGAGGTATTAAGGGGCGCCGCCGCGACTTTCTCGATCACCGCATGCGCGACTTGATCCACAGTCAGGCGCTTCATGCACGCCCGTTCCTCATAGGCCGTGGTCAAGCATTGCTTCTTGAAGCAGGGACTACAGGTGAGATCGGCTCGGAGGACCACATGGCTTGGTCCGTACGGCCCCGTTCGCCAGGGTGCAGTGGGTCCGAAGAGGGCGACGACAGGCGTTCCAACCGCTGCCGCGAGGTGCATGGGGCCACTGTCTGTCGTCACCACGACCTGCGCGCGCTGGTAGAGGGCCGCCAGCTGGGTCAAACTAGTCTTTCCGTCGAGGCGCCGATGGCGGCGCGTCATGAGTCCGCCGATCTCATCGAGCGCCGCGCCATCCAGTGGGCCTCCTGTAAAGACGACGCAAATGCCTTCCCCCTCGAGCCGGTCTGCCAGCGCCGCAAACGACCGAGAGTCCCAGAGCTTCGTCGGCCAACGGGCCACCGGGTTCATCGCGACCATCCGATCCTCTTCTCGCACGCCGCACGCACGCAGCAGAGCTGCCGCCTCGGATTCGTGCTGCGCCGACACGGGGATCTCATAGCGGAGGTCCGAGGCAGGCACTCCAATGCCTTTCAGTAACAGCAAACTTCTGTCGATGGCGTGCTGATTCATGTCTACCGCGGGTACGCGTTCGTTCAGCGCCAGGTAGCTGTACTCCGCATGCTCCATGCCTTGGCCGAACCCTGCTTTTCGCACTCCCCGGGCCAGAACCACCCACATGGCGCTCTTGAGGAGGCCTTGGAAATCGATCACGAGATCGTAACGCGTATCCCTCAGCTCGCGGACGAATCCCAGGAATCCGAAAAGCGCGCGGGAGACGCGGCCAGAACGTAGGTCCTTCAGCCAGGTTTTTCGACGGGCAACCAAAACGCGGTTAATGGCCGGATGGCCAATGACGAGATCGGCGGCCGATTCTTCTACGAGCCAGGTGATCTGCGCCTCGGGAAAGTGAACGCGCAGCGACCAGAGCGACGGGAGCGTATGGATGACATCTCCTATGGCGCTGGTTTTGACGATCAGGATGTTCACTGGTCGGATCAGACTCCCTGAGAGCGCGCAGGCCGTGGAGGCGTCATCGATCGAGGCGGCAGGCGTCGAGAGGCGCTTACATCTTCTCGTATAACGAGCGGATCTTTTCGCGGGTAATCAGCTGCTTCCAATCCTCTCCAAGCGCGTTCTTCCACAACGGTTCAAGGCCAAGCGCCGTATCGATCATCTTGCTCATGCCGGGTTCGTCGATGCCTTTGGTCACGCCCGTCGGCAGGTCGATCCGGTTTTCCCGGATCATCTGCTGGAATTCGCCCACATCCTGCCCGTAGTACTCGTCCAATTGGTTGAAGACGATGCAATTACCCACGCCGTGCCGCACGCCGAGCACGTACGACAGGCCGTACGACAGCGCGTGACAGACACCGACTTGAGAGTAGGCACTGCTCAATCCGCCAAAGTAGGACGCCACCATCAATCGCTCATCGGCAACGACACTGTCCAAGTTGTTCAGGAAGACATCGCGGCAGATGTCGCGGGCGCTCTCGGCGAAGGCGCGGCTGAACTCGTTGATGAACGTCCCCTGGAGCGACTCACAGGAGTGGATGTAGCAGTCCATCGCCGTAAAGAACCGCTGGTTCGACGGGACGCTGGCGATGAGATCGGGGTCCATGACGATCTGGTCAAAGGGGGTAAAATCCGAATTGATGCCCAGTTTTTTGACCGGTCCCGTCAGGACGGCCGTGCGAGAAACCTCCGCCCCGCTGCCGGCCAGCGTGGGAATGCCCACATGGAAGATGGCCGGATACTTCACGAGGTCCCAACCCTGGTAGTCGGCTGCTGAGCCAGGATTGGTCAGCATGATCGACACGGACTTGGCCAGATCCATGGCGCTGCCGCCACCGATTCCGACGATCGCATCTGGTTGCCGGTTCGAAAACGCCTTGACCCGTTCGGTGAGTTCATCGACGTATTGCGTCTTGGGCTCCGTTCCGACGTCGACGAGGATCACGAGGTCGTTCGCACGCAGCGGCAGTTTCTCGAGAAACGTACGTTTCTCATGGACGCTGTCGATCAGAAACACGACCGGCGAGCCGGCATCGGTGCGTTGTTTGGTGAGAATGTCGCCCAACTGATTGATGCTGCCCCGTCCGTAGATCAGTTGAGGGACCAGACGCAGATTTCGATACATGCGATCGCCTTCACGCTTCACAAGAGATTACCGAAACGGAAACCGTTCTGTCACGACCTGTTCAAACTCGACCGCCTGTTCGGGGGTGTCGATCTCGATCAACACTTCCTTGGTCACTCCAACCCGAATCCGGTGCCCCCGTTCCATGGCGCGCAGCATCTCGAGCTTCTCGACCTGTTCGAGCCTGCCCGGCGGCAGCGTGCAGAACAGCTCGAGGAACGACGCCGTGTAGGCGTACAGTCCGAGATGAATGAGCACCGGAATTCCGGCGGCCAGTTCGGCGTCGAAGGCCCCATGCGTATCGCGCAAGTACGGGATGGGCGACCGTGAAAAATAGACCGCATAGCCCTTGTCGTCACAAACGAGCTTGACGTGATTCGGATTGCGGTAATCCTTATCGTAACGCAGCGGCGTGCCCAGCGTCGCCATCTCGGTATCCCGTTGAATCAATTCAACCAGCTGCCGGATCTGCCCACCCGTCACGAGTGGTTCGTCGGCCTGGACATTGACCACGAACTTGGCCTTTAGTCGACGGTTGGCTTCGGCGATCCGGTCGGTACCGCAGGTATGGGCCGGATCGGTCATGATGGCTTCATAACCTTCCCGACGAAGCACGTCGGCCAGGGATTCATGATCGACGGCGAAATACAGGGGAAACTCCGGCGCCTCTTTTTTGATGCGGTCGGCCGTCCAGACAATGACGGGTTTGTCTTTGATCCGGTGCAGCAGTTTCTTCGGGAAGCGCGTCGAGCCGATACGGGCCGGGACGATAATGGCGGCGTCCATCTAGTTCTGCTTTCGATCGGCAAACGGAGACGGGGTCACGCCAAAGCGGATTTCATTCGCGCGAGTCTATCACGCACCTGCTCCGGCGTCCACCGCAGTTTGATCAACATGGAAATGGTCCGGCTCATGAACGCGTCGGACTGCGGCAACTCGATCTTCGTGAGATCGGTCCCGTATCCAAAGCGGTCAATGGGTAGCCGCCCGGGCGATGCCAGCGTCTTAATGTGGTCCCATTTCCGGTGGTAGTGCCAATTGTTGTCGTACCAGTAAAAGCATCCGTCGACGCCCGCGGCTGCCAGCGCCTTGGCAGCCTGCCGCGTCTCATCCTCGGTGGGCAATAGGAAACTCAGAAAGGTGGCCGAATCACCGGCTGGATCGGGCAAGGTCCGGAACTCGAGACGGCGAAGGCCCGTAAGCCCCTGTTTGAGGATGGCTTTGTGGCGGCGCTGCAGTTCCAGGATATGGTCCAATCGGGCGAGTTGCGCTACACCGACCGCCGCATGAAGCTCGCTGAGTCTGTAGTTGATGCCGATGTGCGGATGTTGGTCGGCCCCTCGATCGGCGCCGAGATGATCGTGGCCGTGATCGGTGAAGGCTTGCGCCAGGTGATAGGCCTCCTCGTCGTCGGTGAGGATGGCCCCACCTTCACCACACGTAATAGTTTTGACATAGTCGAAAGAAAAACACCCCACCTTTCCGAAGGTTCCCAACGCTCGCCCTCGAAACGTCGCTCCGGCCGCCTGGGCCACGTCTTCGATCAGCGTGAGGTG
>DASTFK010000408.1:0-3252 GCA_035719945.1 Nitrospira sp. | reverse complement strand
TTGCCTAACGATGCGTTCAACAGGCCCCCCACTCCAGCTCCGACATAAGCGGTCAAATGTTCCGTCGCCCGTCCCAGAAGGCCGGCGAGTGGAATGATCGCAAGCGCGGCAGAAATGAAAACCCCGAGGTCGTATCGCTGCACGAGTGCCAGCACGATCGTCACCGGGACGAAGATCAGCAGGAGATCGAGCCACGATGTCAGCACCGGTCGCGTCATGGCGGCGAACGTTAGCATGAGCCATGCGCTTTGTCGATGAACACTGGAGAGAACTGCGTTTGCCCTGCGACAGCTCGCGGGCGTTGGCGGGATAAAAGGATTTCAATCGAGGCCGTAAACTCTGTTAGAATCGCCCCCCATGGCCGACTCCCCCGCCCCTGTCGCCACACCGCTCGCGACTGAAACTCCCTCCACTGGAACGGGTGACGACCTCGAAGCGCGCGTCGTGGTGTACAACTGTGATTGTCACACGTATCAGCAAGTCATCGCACTGTTTTGTCAATGCATTCCGGGGATGACGCCGTCGAAGGCCTTCGAGTTGGCCTGGAAAATCGACCACCAAGGCGAGGCGGTGGTCTTTACAGGAGGCTGGAAGCAATCGGAAGAAATCGCCGGGAAACTGGCCGGAGGCGGATTACGTGTGACCGTGCAATAGGGTCACTTTTTCCTGTGCGGCTTGCCAGGCGGCTTGGCCTTGGGAGTGTGTTTTGGCTTCGCCTTGACCGGCGCGCCTACAGACTTCTTCTGAGACGATTTCCGTGAAAAGGCGCCTTTCGAAGCTGCCTTGGCCTGCGCAACCTCCGCTTGAAGCTTGTGGGTTCCGGCCGTGCGATTGAGCTTGATCACCATTTCATTGTTGTACACGCGTACCTGATACAGCTCGAAGAGCTTTGCGACCGCCTTCTGATCGCCCTTTTTGGCGGCGTTCAGAAGACGCCGGCGCTGATTCATCTCTTCTTCTTCGGTGTGAGATGCGGCCCGTCGTTCCATGCCAACCCCTTTGCCAAGTCTCGCTGCGCAATTCTCCGCTCCCTCAGTGGACGGCAGGAGAAAAATTGACGAACTATATCAGAATCAGCGGCGATTTGAAATGCCGCCTACCTCGATGGGGCTCGTGGTTTCTTGCGGTTGAGCCGCGGAAAACGCCACAGGTATAATTGGGCGTTGCTCTGACCTCTATCCATATGAAGGAGATTCATCATGAAGACACACACCCCCGATCAGGCGACCGTTGCCGATGACCCGAAAGCACGCGAAGCGCTCCGCCTCGCCTTCGAGAATACCGCCCGCTGGCCGCAGGGCTTCAAAGGCTTCACGGCCGAACTCACCGTCAACATCAACGGAAAGGAATTTCACGGCCCTGTGACGGTGAAAGGCCCTCGCGAGGTGTCCGTTCAGCTGAGCGACGGTGAGGTTCAGAAATGGACGCAGGATCAGCTCGCCATGATCGCCGTTCACCGAGGGCCGCGCACGTTCGACGAATCCGACGGCAAGTACACGCTCACGATGGAAGAGGACGGTCATCCGCTGGGAGCCAGGTTGGACATTCATGGCTCACACTCGTTTTATCGCGTGAAAGAGAACCGCATTACGCAGATCAATCGGACCATGTCGCATCCCAACATGGCGCCCTTTGCCTTTACGATCAACGTTGAGGAAACCTCCGTCACGCAAGACAAGAAAAATCTCACGACGAAATACACCGTATACTATTTTTCGCCCGAAGACGGGAAGCTGAAAAACGTCGAGAGCTTCACCGACACCCACGCGCGCGTAGGCGCCGCTGATCTCCCGGCCACCCGGCGCATTATCGCGTTCGAGAACGGCAGCGTGGTCGTGAAAAGTTTCGCTCTGAGCCGGCATCAATTGCTGTGAGATCCACCACGGACCTGCGCACACAGTTTCCGCGCAGCATGCGCACGACGCTGGCGGGCTACGCCCATTTGGCGCGGATGATCGATAAGTGTCGGGCCGTCCTGGCGGGTACAGAGGGAGAATACATTTATCCCTGTCCGATGGATGAGCGGCTGATGGATTTTGCCGGGATTACCAGTGAGCAATTCACGGCGGCCGTCAAAGACCACCCGACCGATGAGGGAATCGTGGCCTGGTTCCGCCAGACTGCGAAACCGCATGAATCAGCTGAACTGGACGCATGGAATAAGCAGCTCTTGGCGCGTGGACCCAGTTCTCCGGAAAGCGCCAACCGGTTCAAGAAATACCGCGACGCCGTCGATCCTTCGAGGACGGACATTACGGCATGGGCCGATCTTCAAGATCTGGAGGAAGGCCGCAGCGTACCGCGGCGTTAACTCAGCGGAAAGAGCGCGGTGGGCTGGAGTCAATTGAGGACACTGCCACAACTGGCCTGAGGGCGTGCTTGTTTATCGGTACCCTTCCCCGCTAGTACCTCCGCCGAAGCCGCCCCAGTTTCCGCCGAATCCGCCCTGCCCTGTTCCCCAGTACTCACCGCGCTGAATCCGGCGATAGGGATGACGCAGGTCGGGTCGGCTGATCCACCAGAAGAAGGCGATGGCACCGATGCTGGTGAACAGCGTGATCCAGAATCCCATGCCTTTATAATGCGTTCTCGAAGGACTTCCGACACGGACGTCCTGGCTGTGAGAAGCCAATGCGACCGCCGTGCGATACAGGCCTTCGCCGAAATGGCCGCGCTCAATCGAGGGGTGCAGGTATTCGCTGCCGATTTGGCTCATGACCGGCGGCGTGATGACCGGCAGCATCTGTCGACCCAGTGTCAGAGCCGCTTGGCGTTCCTCCACCGCGAGCAGCACAAGGATACCGTGCTCTTGTTGCGCCGAACCGATGCCCCATTTCTCGTAGATGGCCGTCGCATAGTCGTTGGCGGATCGAAACGGTTTTACGCTGGGCACGGTCACGACGACCATCTCCACCCCTGTCTTCCGTTCCAAATCCTGTGCCACAGAACGGATTCGCGCCCGCCAATCCTCTTCGAGGACCTTCGCGTGGTCGCTGACGTAGCCCATGGGATCGGGCAGCTTGGCCGTAGGGCGCTCGTAGGGACTCGCTGTCGCCGCCGCCGGATTGGCCGCCAGGACGCAGACCACTATGAGCGTCAGGTACCGACTCATCGGTGGAGGGCCTCCGAGAGCATGCTCGTCGCCTTCAAATAGCGATCAAATACGCGTGGGACTTCCGAAGGCCCCGGCGAAATGATCCCGCGTTTCAGCATCAAGGCGTCGTGCAACCCCTGAAGGTCGATCTGCAAACG
>DASTFK010000407.1:0-4780 GCA_035719945.1 Nitrospira sp. | reverse complement strand
GAGCACGGTCATCGCATTCCCTTTTCCACGCGACGGGGTTTGGGCCTTGGGGTTCGTCATGGGGCCCGCGCCGCAGGCGGTGCAGATCGATCCTGCCACAACGTTATTGATGATTTTCGTTCCGACCGCTATTCATCCGTTCACCGGGTATCTGGCCTTCGTTCCGCAACCGCAGGTCCGCCCCCTCAATCTGCTTCCTGAAGATGCCATGAAAATGGAGTTCTCTGCCGGATTCTACAAGCCCGCAGAGGGGTGGCTCGCAGCTCCCAAAGCTACGGCGTAGCATAATGGATTTACCGCACCAGCTGACCATCCGACCAGCCGGCAGGGATGATGTGGATTCCATCGTGGCGTTCAGTGCCGCCATGGCCATGGAAACAGAACAGCGGAGGCTCGATCAGGCGAGGCTTCGGGAAGGCACGGAGTCGTTACTAGGCACGCCCTCGCTCGGCTTTTTCATGGTGGCGGAGCTGCTGGTATCCGAGCGGCCTATGCTGGTCGCACAATTGATGATTACGTATGAATGGAGCGACTGGCGAAACGGCGTCTTTTGGTGGATTCAAAGCGTCTATGTCGACCCTAACTGGCGGCGGCGAGGTGTCTTTCGCCGCATGCTTGAGCAAGTCATGGCTTCGGCGAAAGCCGCACCGGATGTCTGCGGAGTGAGGCTATATGTGGAGCAGAACAACCACGCGGCTCAAACGGTCTACCAGCGCCTGGGCCTGTCGCCATCGGGCTATAAGGTCTACGAACAGGACTTCGTGCTGACTCAGCATGCTCGAGAGCATGTTCGGCGCAATTCATAACAAAAGGAGATTGTATTCCATGCCCTTTGTTCATGCCGTTTTGGTTTTTGCCGTTACAGCCATGCTCACTCAAGGCTGTGCGTTCAGCCGAGGCACACTCGGCGATGACATCAAAACTGAAGCTGTCAGTTCGATCAAGAAGGGCGTCACGACGAAAACGGAGGTGCTCGCACTGCTGGGGGCTCCCGATCGTGTGTTGCCGCTCAATGGTCGGGACGTCTACCAGTATTACCGCTATGACGCAAAAGCCGGAAGCCTGTTACTGATCATAGTGAATTTCTCGCGCCTTTCCGTCAAAGGCGATGACCTGTTCGTCATGCTCAATCAAAACGGCATTGTCGAAGAAGTGATCTCCTCCAAGCGAACCGAAAACTTGGAGTTCCGCTTCTGGCCGTTTGGAGAATAGAATGTTGCGCTCGTACACCCCACGCATTTGCCTCCTCTTGCTCGTGCTTATCAGCGTAGCGTTCTCCGGCTGCAATGTAGTGCGCATTACCTTGAATACTCCGCTGACGCCCGAGGATGTCACCTTTATCGTTCCAGGGCAAACTACGTTGTTGGAAGTCGTCGACAGACTCGGCTCGCCCGATTCGATTAACAACTCAACCTCAGGAATCGTTTCGATCTATCGCTTTCTCGATATGAAATATGCCCGTATCAATTTCGGTTATCTGGCAAGACCCTGGTCGCCGGTAGATCCTGATCTCATCTTCTCTCGTACCGGCTTCGGTACAGACGCTTTTCAGGTCTTCTATGATTCAAACGGCGTCGTGGTTCAACATAGTTTCTTGAGGCATGTGACGGAGCACCCATTTCATCCTTATCCCTTCTAGTGCTCAGCCGGTGATCGCCCTCCTCGAATTGCCGCCTCCGGCCCTCCCAGCTATAATCCTGCCTTATGCCTCAGACATTTGTCCGTCCCTTTTTTGTACGGCTCAAGACCTTGAACATGTTCCTCCAGATCAAACAACTCAGGAAACCCAAGCGTTAGGCCCGATCGACACATGACATCTTTACGACTGGTTTTCAGGCAGGCGGTGATGCTGACGCTGTGCGGTCTCCTTGTCTCTTGTCTTACGGCCCATGCGAGCGACCCTCAAGACTCCCGCATGCGGGCGCGCGATCTCGGCATTGTCATCGGCACCTACGCTACGGGTCCTCTCAACGCGATTACGGACGTCGCCGGCGTCAAAGTCGGGCACACGACCCTGATCTCCGGTGATGGGCCGTTGAAGCCAGGTGTTGGCCCGGTTCGGACAGGCGTCACCGTCGTCATTCCTCGGGAGGACGTCTGGCACAAGAAGGTTCCGGCGGGATCATTCGTCCTGAATGGCACGGGCGAGATGACCGGACTAGCCTGGGTGAGCGAGGCGGGGTTTTTGGAGTATCCGATCGCGCTCACCAACACGTTGAATGTGCCACGCGTCGCCAATGGCGTGATGACCTGGATGATCGGGCAATATCCGGGGATTGGGATCACTGACGACACCTTAACTCCGGTTGTCGCCGAATGCGACGACGGCCGCCTCAACGATATTCAGGGACGGCACGTCTCGGAAACCCACGTCGTCGAAGCACTCAATGGCGCCATAAGCGGTCCGGTGAAGGAAGGAACGGTCGGAGCAGGTACGGGCATGGTGTCGTTTGGATTCAAGGGAGGGATCGGGAGCGCCTCGCGAAAGCTTCCTGATCGGGAGGGCGGCTATACCGTCGGGGTACTCGTCAACGCCAATCATGGCCGGAAACCGGAGTTGATCGTCGCAGGCGTGCCGGTCGGCCGGTTATACGACGTCTCGCCTGCCGCAACGACGACGATCGAGCCAGGCCAGAGCGAAGGCTCCATTATCATCATCGTGGCCACTGATGCGCCGCTCGATGCAAGGCAGCTCAACAGGCTCGCCAAGCGAGCCGCGTTAGGGCTGGCCCGGACCGGGTCAACAGCTCGTCACGGGAGCGGCGACTTCATTCTCGCCTTCTCCACGGCAAACGTCATTCCCCACTATCCCGAACAACCGACCTATCCTCTGACCCACCTCGCGGATACGCACATGAACCCTCTCATCGCCGCGACGGTCGAAGCCACAGAGGAAGCAATCGTGAATGCGTTGACCATGGCCACGACGATCGTTGGGCGTGATGGCCACAGGGTTGAAGCCATTTCGCTCACACGGCTCCGCGACCTTCTCGCGTCGCGCACACCATGAGAGGTCGACGTGGAGCGCTTGCATTTTCATCGGTCCGCTCGCTATTCTCACGCCGCGTCTCGATGGGGAGGACGGAATGAACGAATATCAAATCGGTGGCGGCCTTCGGTTGTTGACGGCCGTTGAAAAAACCGATGCCTTTGGCGAGTTTCTCAAGACCAGGATGGTGCGGGCGCTCGAGACGGAAGATCCCACGGAGCTGCATTACTTGCTCGCCCAGTTAGATGACTATCACTCTTACATGTGGCGCTACTACAAGAAGCTTGCAAAGGACCGGGCCGAACGGATGAATCCCGGCGTGTAGGTCTCAGATCCATGGTGACGCAAGAGACTCAAAGCCGAACCACGACCGGCCTCCGGTTCGCGTCGGCCCTGTCCAAAAAGACCGATACAGAGGCAGCCGTCCGCGATCTCGCCGATGCGGTACGGATGCAAATCGGTCAGGCTGCGATTCACCTGGCCTTTGTGTTTTTCTCCCCCCATCATGCCCAGAAAGCCGATCTCATCGCGCAGATGATCCGCGAAGAATTGTCCATTGACGTCTGCCTCGGCTGTTCGGGGGAAGGGGTGATCGCCGATGCTGAGGAATTGGAAACGGCTCCGGCATTGACGCTCTGGGTCGGCTGCCTCCCGCATGTCCGCCTGGCTCCGCTGCGGTTGGCCTTTTCGGAGGTCCACGATCAAATCCAGATGCCGGGATGGCCGGAGCCGAGCGCAGAAGCGAGTACCTTCGTCCTTCTGGCTGACCCGTTTACAACACCCATTCACGATGTCCTCTCCGTCATGGCCGAACGTTACCCGAACGCGCAAGCAGTCGGAGGATTGGCAGGTGGTGGTCGTGGCCCAGGAGACAATCGGCTCCTGAAGAATGGCGAGGTCTTCGACGGAGGAGTGGTCGGAGTGCAACTCTCGGGACCTATCGCCATCAGGACCGTGATCTCGCAGGGTTGTTGTCCGATTGGAGAGCGGTATGTGGTCACCCGAGCAGAGCAGAACATGGTGTTCGAGCTTGGGGGCAAACCTGCACTGACTCGTCTCCAGGAAGTGTTCGAATCGCTGGAAGGAACCCGTCGGCGGGATGCTCATCGTGCATTGCACATCGGCATCGCCATCGATGAGCATCGCAGCCGCTTTGAGCGGGGCGATTTCTTGGTGCGCAACCTTGTGGGGGCAGATCAAGAGGCCGGAGCAATCGCCATCGGGGATCTCGTACAAGAGGGCCAAACCGTTCAGTTTCAGCTTCGTGACGCCAAATCCGCGAGCGACGACCTTCACGTGCTTCTCGCCGCTGATCGCTCAAAGCACCGATATCCGCCGTTAGGCGCGCTGCTGTTTAGTTGCTGCGGGCGAGGCGAAGGCCTCTTCGGGCAAGCCCATCACGACAGCAGGGTTGTGCAGGAACGCATCGGACCGATTCCGGTCGCGGGGTTCTTTGCACAAGGGGAGATCGGTCCGGTAGGTGGGAAAAACTTTCTTCACGGCTATACGGCAAGCGTCGCCCTTTTCTCACGGCCGGATGAGAGTTAAGCGCCACGAGCAAGCGGACAAGGAGTACTCATGCAATCTGAACAAGCAGGACCTGAGGGCAAAGAGATCACGACGTCGTCTGGGTTGCAGTACATTGATCTCAAGGTCGGCACCGGTGCGACCGCTCAAGCCGGCCAGACGGTTACGGTGCATTACACCGGCTGGTTGGAAAACGGGAAGCAGTTCGACAGCTCTATCGATCGAGGTCAGCCCTTTCCCTTTCCGCTGGGCGCAGGGCGTGTG
>DASTFK010000406.1:0-6584 GCA_035719945.1 Nitrospira sp. | reverse complement strand
GATGCCTCGAAGGTTTCATATGCTTTGCGATAGGCAATAAAGGCATTGTTCAGGTCACCGGCGCTTTCATAGAGGATCCCGCTCAGATAGCGCGCGAATCCGTCGTCATGGTAGGCTGACTTGTCCTTCGTGCGATCGGCCAGGACGTTCAACCGGTGGTCGATACGTCGGGCCTCGACCAGCGCGTCCTGCCACCGGTTCAAGGAGGCGTAGTTCAACGCTTTGAGCACGTTGATCATGACCTGCTCATACGGCTCCCCTTCATAGGGCAGGCTATTGTCGTTGGTCACGAAGGCCAACGATTCGGTGCGCACGCTTCTGGTATACAGACGTTCCACTTCATCTTCCGCCTGTTCCAACACCTCGTTGCTCCGCTCATACTCCCCCGCGAGTTGGAGCGTCATGCCGCGATCCATCCCATACAGCACACGACTCTTTGCTCCATACTCCTCCTCTGCCTTCTGGATGATCGCATCCGCTTGCCGGTAGTCGTTCTCGAGGAGGCTCTTATCGACCATGACGTAGCGAGTGCCTGAAGATCCGCAGCCGGTCAGGATCAGAATGAGGATGGCCGTGGCGAGATGGTGCGCAGAAACACAAACGCCCCACCGTGCCGAAGCATGAGCAGTGGGGCGTATAGCAAAAGGCTTCACCGGAAAGTGGTGGAGCTTAGAAAATGGTGCGTTTCTTTTCGATGACTTTCTTGATCTTTTTTTGACCGAACCACACCTTGGCGTTGCTTTCGAGATCGACCATCTGCAGGTCGACCTGATAGAACATGGCCTTCGTCCCGTCGGCCTCGTCGAGAATCGTGGCAATGGTGCCCTTCATCATATAGTCGGCGCCAATCTCCTTCCCCGGAGCCTTCTGCGTGTCCTCTCTGGCGAACATCGCTTGTTCTTTGCGCTCGGTACGCACTTCTTCCCGCTCACTTTTGCCTGCCACGAAGGTGAGCTTTTGAGAGTTCGTCAGCTCACGCTCAAGATCCGTCACGAACGTTTGGACGTTGATGTGCTCGTGACTGTTGTTGAGCACCGTGCCGACCACCACGACGGGCTGGCGCCGTTTCGTCTGGCTGAAGTTGTTCAACCAGGGATATTCGAGCGCTTCCTTGACCATGGACTCTGCCACCATGCGGGAGTCGGTGTCGTTCCAACGGCCGCTCAAGTCGGTGACGACGCCCGCGTCCACACGAGTCACCTTGGTTTCCGCGCCGCACCCAGCAAGTCCGGCGACTATCACACTCAGGACCGCCACCCGGCCGCATCTCATGGCAACGTTCATCACCAGCTCCTTATGCGCGAGGTCCGTGAGGCCCTGGGCTAGCGATTGGCCCGCTTGTCTTCTTCTTTTTCCAGCCGATCGAAGAGCTTGTCGGCATTCTTGCGGACATAATCCCGCACCTGAGCGTTGAGTTCTTTGGCCTGCTCGAGATTGTTCTTCATCTCCTCGAGATTCAGCTTGGTCAGGACGTAATAGGTGCCGGTCTTATCATCTTTGTACCGTTCGATCGGCCTCACGCCGCTGAGTGTCGTCGTCGTCACCGTCTTGATGGCGCGTTCGACGTTTTGTTCCTCGGTGTTGCGGGTGAAATCACCGGCGGTGGTGGAGGCAGCGTAATCTCGCATGAGATAGCCGGTGTAGGTTTCGAAGGTTTTGGCAATTTCGGCCCGGGCCCGGTTCTCTGCTGTGTCCCACGCAAGCGGCTCATTCCTGACACCGGTCACGGAGCCGACGCCGTAGAACGCCTTGGTGTCTTTGTCGTTGTACGCGCCGGAGCCTTGCTTCACCCATTTCGGAGGGCCACCGCATGCAGCGAGCGCCAGCAACAGAATGAGGGCCATCCCACCACAAGTCACCTTTGAGACATTCACTCGTGGCTGATTCATGCGACGTCCTCCTTGAAAGTGATCATGGATACATACCAGACATGCGATACATACCAGACTTGCCTCAAATGGTCGAGAATTCGAGCGAAATCATGCTAACATGCACCCCTCATCCAGTCAACGCAACCGGCGCTCAGACAAGGGTATTTATCCGCATGAGGAGGAGGAACTTTCGTGGCTGACATTCAAATCGACGACGGCATTATCAAGATCGCCAATCTCGACATCCAGGATCCAAAAGCCGCCGCAGTGCTCGCGGAATATCCCCAAGTCCGCTGGGCGGAGATTACTAGGCGCGCGCTCAAGATCGGGCTGGGATACCTGAAGGGGGGAGCAAAAGATTAAAGAGATCTAAGGGGCCGCTGGAGCGCGGGGTGTTTGGGCTGCACGCGACTGGGCCACAGCTTCATGGGCGCGGCTATGAGACCCGCCGAGTTCAAGATACCGCTCAAAGGCCTCGACGGCTTTCTTCTGGTCCTTCAGATCGTCGGCATAGAGCACGCCAAGCGTGAAATACACATCGACGTAATTCGGATTGGCCACTAACGCCGCACGCAGCGCCTTTTCGGCCTCGGCATACTGCCCGCGTTTTTCGTAAATTAATCCAAGCGTGTAGTGCGAATCAGGATTGTTCGGGGCATATTGCACTGCCAATTTCCCCGCGGCCAGCGCCTCGTCGATGGTCGGCAGCACTTCAAGCCGCACATAGCTTTTCAACACATACGCGTCGCCGAATGTCGGGTCGTATTCCAGCGCCTTGTTCAGACACTCCAATGCTTCGTCCTGCGATTTTCCGCTTTGCAGCATCGCAAATGCCTGTTCGTACTGCATTCTCGCAGCCGCCTGACGCTCAGCCGGTGACTGCGGTTCGCCTCCAAGGCGGAAGGCCGCTTTTCGTCCTTCGATCATGATCGTATCGCCGTCGCCTTCGAGCTGCGTGAACACCGGATGCTGGGCGTTCTTGGTTTGGTCCGCCACCTGCCGGTTCACGTATCGTCCCAACTCGGACGCCATCAGCCAGCCGTTCTTGTCGAGGTCGGCCTCGCCGGAGAGGGCTTTGACCAATGCCTGAACAAACAAGCTGTGGTCCTGGACCCGCACAGCGCTTTCGCCCTTGTCGGCCGCGGTCAAGACCTGCACGGCCCGCTTTTCCGTATCCTCTTCCGGGGCGCTTCGGCCTTCCAGCGTGAGCGCTTGCGCGGAGCTGATTTCCCAGCCGCGCACCGCCGAGTCGAACAAAAACAACGTGTGCTTGGACGCGCTCCGGTGGCTGAACTCTTTGAGCTGCTCGAACGTCACCGCTTTCGACACGTTCCCAGGTTGGGCATCCCATGGAACGAGGTACCCAAGATCTTTACCTGAGACCGTTTGCGTGATGCCGGCGTGCCCGGCGAAATAGATCACGAGACGGTCCTGTCGCCCGACCTTGCGCGGCAGAAAATCGACGAGTGTTTGTTGCAATCGCCGGGAGCTGGCGTCTTTATCGTAGAGTTCGAGGACTTCTTCGAATCCCAACTTGTGCAGGACCTGGGCCACGGCCTTCGCGTCCTCAATGGCGCCTGGGATTTTCGGCGCAAGCAGATAGTTTTCGATCCCAATGACCACACCCCACGATTTGTAATACAGTCCCTCCGGTTTTCCGAGCTGGGCCTGGGCCGGCGTGAACCCGAAACCAATGCTGATGAGGATCGCGAGCAGGCGTGATCGGAACGACGCACGTGAGGACGGAGACTTCATGTTGAACGATAGCTCGAACACTCTGTCAAATCAGCCTACTCTGGCCTAGAACAGCTGTCAACCACGCGCCTTAGGGAATTGCATCGGCGGCCATACCATTGTATGGTTGAGCCCGTTGCAGTCACTCTACTCATACCGGCATGTGAGAGATTCGCTCTTGGAGCCCGATGTGACATGACGGAGAATATCGAAACCCTCCTGAAAGAAAGCCGCCTCTACCGGCCCTCGGCGCGGACGACGGCTGATGCCTACATCAAGAACTACGAAGCCGAGTACAAGAAATCGATCGCCGATCCCGAAGCGTTCTGGAGCGGGATGGCGAAGGAATTGCACTGGTTTTCTCCATGGAACAAAGTTCTGGAATGGAATTATCCCTGGGCGAAATGGTTCGTCGGCGCGACCTGCAATATCGCTTACAATTGTCTCGACCGGCACGTCGCCTCCTCGCGCAAGAATAAAGCGGCGCTCATTTGGGTGGGTGAAAACGATCAGGAGCGGGTCTTCACATACGCGGAGCTCTACCGCCAGGTCAATCGCTGCGCCAACGCACTGAAGAAGCTTGGCCTCAACGCAGGCGATCGCGTGACGATCTACCTGCCCAAAATTCCCGAACAGGTCATCGCCATGCTGGCCTGTGCTCGCATCGGTGTGATTCACAGCGTCGTGTATTCAGGTTTCAGTGCTCCGGCCTTGGCCAGTCGCATCAATGACGCCGAATCCAGACTGGTCATTACCGCCGATGTGGGATTCGACCGCAGCAAGATCATCAGTCTGAAGCCGATCGTCGACGAAGCGCTGAAGCAGTGCCCGACCGTGGAGCATGTGGTGGTGGTCAGGCGGCAGGCATCAAGTCCGCCGCCGGTGCCGCCGAAGGAAATCGACTGGACGGAGTGGCTGAAAAACGAGAAGGCTGTCTGTGCTGCGGAACCGCTCGATTCAGAAACCCCTTTGTATATCCTCTATACATCGGGCACTACCGGCAAACCCAAAGGCGTCGTGCACGTGCACGGCGGCTACATGGTCGGCACCTACACCACGACCAAGTATGTGTTCGATCTCAAAGACGAGGACGTCTATTTCTGCGTCGCCGACCCGGGTTGGGTGACCGGACACAGCTACATCGTCTATGGTCCGCTGCTCAACGGCGCGACCATCCTCACCGCCGAAGGCAAGCCGGATTATCCGAACCCGGGCCGTTGGTGGGATTTGATCGAACGCTATGGAGTCTCCATCTTCTATACAACGCCCACGGCGATCCGTCTGTTGATGCGCCATGGCGAAGAGTGGCCGAAAAAATACGACTTGTCGAGCTTGCGCATTCTCGGTAGCGTCGGAGAACCGATCAATCCAGAAGCCTGGGAATGGTTCCACCGCGCCGCAGGCGGCGACAAACCCATTATGGATACGTGGTGGCAAACGGAGACCGGCGCCATCCTGATCACGCCGTTGCCCTGCGTACCATTGAAACCGGGTTCCGCCACTAGACCGTTCCTGGGCATCGAAGCCGATGTGGTCGACCGACAGGGCAATCCCCTTCCGATCAATCAAGGCGGCTTCGCGGTGATTAAGAAGCCCTGGCCGTCCATGATGCGGACCATCTACAAGGATCCCGATCGTTACAAAACCTACTGGAACACGATTCCGAACTGTTACACGGCAGGCGACGTGTGCCACAAGGATGCCGACGGATACATGTGGTTCATGGGCCGCGCAGACGACGTCATCAAAGTCGCTGGGAATCGCTTAGGCACGGCTGAAGTGGAGAGCGCACTGGTCAGCCATCAGTCCGTGGCCGAAGCCGCTGTCATCGGGAAACCGCATAAGACCGTGGGAGAAACGATCAAGGCGTTCGTCATCCTCAAACAGGGAGTAGCCGCAAGTCCCGACTTGATTCAATCGATCAAGGACCAGGTTCAACACGAATTGGGGAAGATCGCGGTCCCCTCGGAAGTGGATATCGTGACCTCTTTGCCCAAGACGCGATCCGGCAAAATCATGCGTCGGGTGCTCAAGGCCAAGGAGCTTGGACAGGACCCCGGAGACATCTCGACCATCGAAGAGTAAGCACCTCACATCTGATGCAGCGTTAGGTTCTGCTGCGAAGGGAGACAGGCATGGCAACGCGAACAGGCCGCACGACGGTGATGGGAATTGGTCTCATTGCCCTCGTCCTCATCACTGGTCAGACAGGAAATGCTCTTGCCGCCGACCAAGCGAAACCGGAGAAAAAACCCAAAGCATCTCCCGAAGCCAAGGCTCCCAAAGCGAAAGCGGACAAGCCGACGGTCCAGACGGCCGAAAAAGCAGGCAAGACCAAAGCCTGTTTCGGCGAAGCGCCCAAGATTGAGAAACTGAGGCCCGATGAAGGCAAAGCCGGCGATACCGTCACCATTACAGGCACGAAGTTCGGCTCGGCTGACTGTTTGCGCAGCGTGTCGTTCGGACCCGGCCATGCAGCAACATTCAAGATGAAGAACGAAACGACGATCACGGCCACCGTGCCGAAAGGCGGACGGAAAGGACTGGCGATCATGACCGTGACCACCGCCTCCGGCGCGGATTCCAAGCCGTTCCTGGTCAAGTAACCGACGGCCGTCAGCACTGAACTACGAAGGCTGATGCCGATCGTGCCAAACACTTCACATGAGAAAACCGGGTGAGCCAATTTATCTAAGACGGCACATGGTCGCTCTGGCCATGGCGGTTATTTTGCCCATCATTGCGTTACAGCTATACAAGATCTATGTGGGACAGATCAGTTTCGGCGTGCAGATGGGGCTGGTAGTCGTGATCTCGGTGTTCGCCGGTCTGGGTCTGTATTTCACCTACAGATCGTCAGCGCGCAATCAGCCCTGACGAGTGTCTGCACACCCACGACGTTCGCACTTCCTTACAGGACCATAGGCTTTTTTAGCGTGCGGGGTGGCCGCTACATGAGGCCGTGCTTTTTCAGATAGT
>DASTFK010000405.1:0-2870 GCA_035719945.1 Nitrospira sp. | reverse complement strand
AGAACCCCCAGCTCAAACTTAAGCCCGGCATGACGGCGAACCTCACGATGGTTGTGGATCAGCACGAAAACGTCCTTACCGTGCCCAACAGCGCACTCCGCTTCAGGCCCGCCGGAGTGACCCAGGAGAAGATTGCGGAATTGCTGAATCCGCAGGGCACTCCGGGAGCACCGGCGCCAGCCCCGACGGGAACAGCGGCACCAGCCCCGACACCGCAGGCCGAAGGCAGCGCTTCCGTACCTCCTATTCCGGGTGCGGAGTCTGCTCCACGCGGCAACCGGGGCGGCGGCAACTTAGCCGATGGTGGCGGTCAGCGAGGTCGAGGTAACCGGGGCGGTGGCGGAGCCGGCGGAGGTGGCGGTAGAGGTGGCGGCAACCGTGGCGGCGGTGGCAGAGGTGGTGGAGGTCAGGGTGGTCGACCTCAACGCGCGGTTCTGTGGACACAGGACGAAATGGGGCAATACAAACCCATACCCGTCAGGACCGGACTGAGCGATGGGACGCGCACAGAGGTCATGGGAGAAGGCCTGATTGAAGGCATGGAGATCGTCGTCAGCGATCTCAGTCAGGTCACGACAACCACCCCGCGGCCGGCACAGAACAATCTTCCGTTTGGCGTGCCGAACTTCCCGGGTGGTGGTAACCGCGGTCGAGGAGGCTTTTAATGCCGGAGGCCGGCGAACCGGAAATGTCCGCTTCCGCGAGTGCACCGGTAATCACGCTGAAAACCGTCCACAAAATCTATCGAACAGGCGAGATCGAGGTTCACGCGTTGCGCGGGGTGTCGCTGGAGGTCAGACGTGGCGAGTTCGTTGCGGTAATGGGGCCGTCAGGATCCGGCAAATCGACGATGATGAACATCATCGGCTGTCTGGATCGATTGACCAGTGGTACGTACATCCTCGACGGCGTGGATGTCTCTACAATGTCCAAGAATGATCTGGCGGACACGCGCAATGAAAAGATCGGTTTCGTCTTCCAGGCTTTCAATTTGATTCCGCGCACGAGTGCTCTCGCGAACGTCGAGCTTCCAATGGTTTATGCAGGCGTCTCTCCGAGTGAGCGTCACGTGCGTGCACGCCAGGCTCTTGAGAGTGTAGGTTTGGGCGAAAAGGAGCATAGCTTTCCAAATCAACTGTCGGGTGGACAGCAACAGCGCGTGGCCCTGGCGCGCGCCATAGCCAGCAACCCTGCCATCATCCTTGCCGATGAGCCGACAGGAGCTCTCGACAGCAAAACCGCCGAAGAAATCATGCGAATGTTTCAACAGCTCAACAGGGAAAGCGGCATCACCATTGTGCTGGTCACTCACGAAGCGGACGTCGCGCTTCACGCAAAGAGATTAGTTCGTTTCAAGGATGGACATATCCAGGAAGATCGGTCCATAACGCCGCAGGACGACGTGCTGTCATTGCTTCATCCGCTGGAGGTTGAATTATGAGATTTCTCGATATTCAGAAAATGGCCCTTCATGCGCTGGGAAAGAACAAGATCCAGACGGCATTGACCATGCTGGGTATTGTCATTGGCGTGTCGGCCGTCATCGCGATGGTCTCGCTGGGCCAGGGTGCTCAAAAGCTCGTGCAGGATCAGGTCGCCGGGATGGGCGAGAGCGTCCTTCAGATTCAGGGGGGCGGAGGTTGGAACCAGGGAGGTGGCGCCCGTCAAGGTAACGATCAACAGACTCTGACGGAGGGTGATGTAGATGCCATCCGCAAGGAGGTTCCGACCGTAAAGCTCATTACCCCGATTGCCCAGGCGCAGGGGCAGTTCGTTTTTGGAAATCAGAACTGGTCATCCCGTGTTGAAGGGTCGAACGAACACTATCTTGACATTCGCGGCTTGAAAATTGATCAGGGGGATTTCTTTACAGAAGCCGATGTCCGCACCGCAAACAGGGTTGTCGTGCTTGGGAAAACAGTGGCGGACAATCTCTTTCAGGGAAGCGATCCCATCGGGCAGACGATCCGCATCCGCAATCTGCCGTATCGCGTCATCGGTGTCCTCAGAGCGAAAGGCCAGTCCGCCACCGGGCAGGACCAGGACGATACCGCGCTCATGCCGTACACGACCGTTCAGAAGAAGATGACGAACAGCGCGATACCGCGAATCAATCGCATCACCGTTTCCGCGATCGGACCTCAGGCAACCGGCGCTGCAAAAGATCAGATCACGGAGCTTCTGCGAGAGCGCCACGCCATTCGGGCAGGTCAACCTGAAGACTTCCGTGTAAACAATCTGACGGAGGTTGCGGAAGCTGCCGAAGCCACGACCAGGGTCATGACGCTGTTGCTGGGGAGCATCGCCGCCGTTTCGTTGCTCGTTGGCGGAATCGGGATCATGAATATCATGCTCGTTTCCGTTACTGAACGGACACGCGAAATAGGGATCCGTATGGCCATCGGCTCCAGAGGCAGCTACATCCGAATGCAGTTCCTCGCGGAGTCCGTGATTCTGTGCATGCTGGGTGGGTTCATCGGCGTGCTTGTCGGCATCGGCCTGTCACTGGCAATCGCGAGTGTCATGGGCTGGCCCAGCTATGTATCCCCCCAGGCCGCCTCGATAGCTTTCTTGTTCTCTGCGGCGACGGGCATATTCTTTGGCTACTATCCAGCGCACAAAGCGGCTTCGCTCGATCCTATTGACGCATTGAGATACGAGTAGACCAGATCGGGAATCCGCCCTGGCGGTCTCAGGTTTCGGCGTCGAGCCCGTTCAAGGCTCAGATTCAAGCTGGAAGCTGGCAGAAACGCCTGCATGGCCTTACCTCTCCCCGCGATTCACGCAGAAACTCCTCGACCCGTTAGGGGCTGTTGCTGAACCGCCAATTTCTCCTCGCACGCCTTACGGCAGGAAGTTCGAGCACAGCC
>DASTFK010000404.1:0-3772 GCA_035719945.1 Nitrospira sp. | reverse complement strand
TATCTATGGAAGAAGGCGCAGGAATTCGAATCGATTAAAGAATCGAGAGAGGAGCTGGGCCAGAAGAGCCGGGAGAAAGCCGCCGGTCCCACAAAGGCGATGGCGACGCAATCAGCGACGAAGTCGGCCGCCGGCGACCGGCGTGATTTGAATAAGACGCAAGCGCGGCTCGAGAAGCAAGTGGCCCGGGCCGAAGCCGAAATCGCGGAGCAAGAAATGAAGATCAAGGAACGCGATCAGATGCTGGCCGATCCTGCCCTGTACCAGGAGTTTTCGAAATGGAACGGTCTCCATAAGGAGCAGGACACCTGGAAAAAGGAGCTCGAACGCCTCACCGCCCGGTGGGAATCTCTGTCATCGGAATTGGCCGAGGTGAAGCAAAAACTGGCGGCGATCAGCTAGCAGGCAGGACGCTCAAGGTTTACCGCGCAGACTTAATCGTTTCTTCGAGATAGTAATACAACCACTTATTTTTTTCTTTGGTGACGATTTCGTCCCAGACCACGCCGATCAGAAAACCCTTTTCCCAAGGCTTGACCCAAGCGACCGTCCCATCCAGCTTTTCCTGTTGCTCAACACGGTCCGAGTCAAGGAACGCCAGTGACACGGTCACTTTGTCGGCGTGAACAAGCTTTTCCTTGGCGTGCAGACCGGCGCCCACCTTATTGACGTTGTCCAGAACCGCTGTGATGGCCTTCGCGCCTCCCTTCGGCGAAACCAGGGCCGAGCCCACGAGAGTGGCCCGGACCAGCTTGCGACGCTCATTGGCCGCCGCCGTAGCTGGGTGTGTTTTGGCTTCGGAGCGCTTCATGGAACTAAGTATAACCGATTAGCCCCCTTTGTCCAACGGCGGGTCCTACAGCTATTTTCCCTTTGGCTTGTAGTACTTGCGGCCCTTCAACGCCTCAGGTAGATGGGCTTGATCGTGCGCCTGCGGATCGTCGTGCGTATACCGGTAGCCCTTGCCATAGCCGAGATCGCGCATGAGCGAGGTCACGGCATTGCGGAGGTGCAGCGGAACGCCGAGATTGCCCCCAGCCTTCGCGTCGCGAAGGGCTTCCAAGAGCGCCGTATAGGAGGCATTGTCCTTTGGTCTCGTCGCCAAGTAGGTCGTTCCCTGCGCCAAGTTGATTTGGGCTTCTGGTAAGCCGACGAAGTCCACGGCCTGCGCCACCGCCGTCGCCACCACAATTCCAAGCGGATCGGCGTTGCCGACGTCCTCCGATGCAAAAATCACCAGCCGTCTGGCAATGAACTTTGGGTCTTCACCCGCCTCCAGCATCCGTGCCAGCCAATACAATGCGCCATCAGGGTCGGAATCCCGCAGGCTCTTGATATAGGCCGAGATGAGATTGTAATGCTCTTCGCCCGACTTGTCATAGCGCAAGGTCTTTTTGAGTAACGCCGCTTCGACCACGGCATCGTCAAGCCGCCTGGTGCCGTCCTGCTGCGGAACGGCCTGCTCGGCGACAAATTCCAGGGCCATAAGCAGCGACCGGCCGTCGCCGTTCGCAAATCCGACCAAACGCCGACGCGCCTCCTCCGACAGCACGAGTCGGCGCCCGCCGAGACCGCGCTCGGCATCGCCGAGCGTCCGGTCTAAAATCTGCCCCAACGCATCCTCATCCAGTGGTCGCAACACTGCGACCAACGAGCGCGACAGCAATGGGGACACGACTTCGAAAGAAGGATTCTCCGTGGTGGCGCCGATGAGGACGATCGTACCTTTCTCGACGTGCGGCAAAAACGCATCCTGTTGCGCCTTATTAAAGCGGTGAATCTCGTCGACGAAGAGGATGGTCTTCTGCCCCTTCGTTGACAGGCGATGCTCGGCCGCCTTGATGATCTCGCGTAATTCAGACACTCCGCTCGTGACGGCCGAGAACGACACGAAATGCGCTTTTGTCGAGCGGGAAATGAGATGGGCCAGGGTGGTCTTGCCACAGCCGGGAGGTCCCCACAGAATCACGGAGGAGAGACGGTCGGCGTCGATCGCGTCCCGGAGCGGCCGCCCCTTGCCGACAATCTCGTCCTGGCCAGTCAAATCATCGAAGGAATGGGGGCGCATCCGTTCGGCCAACGGCGCATTCGTCGGACGGTCTCGCATTGGCTCGTCGAACAAATCAGGGGCAGGTTCCTGCTCGGGGCTCATAGGTATCCTCGGGGTACAAAATCTTATACGCCCCATGAAGATGCAGAGCAATCCGCTCAGACTACGCCCTTGACCCTGCCCCTCGCCGGTGATACGAAGCAGATTCGACGCTATGAAGACTGAAGTAAACGGAGTGACCATCGCGTACGAGGACAAGGGCACTGGTCCGCCCATCGTCTTTCTGCATGCCTTCCCCCTGAATCGCACCATGTGGGCGCCGCAAGAGGCCGTGTTGAGCCGGCGGTTCAGAACCATTTCGATCGATCTGCGGGGACTGGGGGAATCGGACGCACCATATTGGCGTTACAGCATGGAGCAGTATGCGCGGGACGTGAGGGGAGTCTTGGCCGGTCTCGGGATTGAAAAAGCGCTGTTCGTCGGACTCTCCATGGGCGGCTACCTTGGGTTCGCGCTGTATCGCCTGTATCCGGAAATGATGCTCGGCCTCGTCCTGGCGGACACGCGGGCGGAGGCCGACAAACCGGAGCAGATCCACTGGCGTTTCACCCTCGCCCAGCGGACCGCGGCAACGGGACCCGCGGCGGTGATTGCGGAGATGCTGCCAAAGCTTCTCGCCCCGACCCGGTATGATCGGGACCCTGATTTCGTAGCGCGCGTCAAAGTCATGCTCTCCGCAGCACCTGTCCCTGGGATCATCGGGGCGCTAATGGCGCTTGCGGAGCGGCCGGATTCAACGAATCTGTTGCCGGCTATCACGATCCCGACGTTGATCATCGTCGGCGCGGACGATGTGTTGACGACGACAGCGGATGCCGAACGGATGGCAAAAGGCATCGCGGGGGCAGAATTGGTCATTATTCCCGACGCGGGCCACCTGAGCAATCTCGAGCAGCCAGACCGGTTCACGACCGCGGTAGAACGCTTCGCGGAGAGACTCGTTTCGAGCAGGGGCTAGGCTTCGCCGACGGCATTTCGCCGGATCAGCTTCAAAAATTCGTTCCGGGTCTGATCTTGTGTGCGGAAGGCCCCCAGCATGGAACTGGTCACCGCAAGGGTGTTCTGTTTTTCTACTCCCCGCATCATCATGCACAAATGACGGGCTTCCATTACCACGGCCACGCCGTGCGCATCCAATTTTCGCTTCAGCGTTTCAGCGATCTGAGTCGTCAACCGCTCCTGTACCTGTAACCGCCGCGCAAATGCGTCCACAACGCGCGGGATCTTGCTGAGGCCGACGACCTTCTTGTTCGGCAGATAGCCGACATGACACTTCCCAAAAAACGGCAACATGTGATGCTCGCACATGCTGAAAAAATCGATGTCCTTCACGATGACCATTTCATCGTATTCGATGGGAAACAAGGCGCCGTTCAGCAACCGCTCGATATCCTCATGATACCCTTTCGTCATGAACAGCAGGGCCTTCGCCACGCGTTCTGGCGTTTTGACCAGTCCATTGCGGCCAGGAGATTCCCCCAAAGCCTTCAAGAGCTGGCTGACCAGTTTGGTCATGACCGCGATGTCGTGCGGGGGTGAGACAGGAGGGAGATCCTCCATTCGACTGATCGATGAACGACGCCGGCGTTGTGCCATAGGTCTCTCGCGCTCCGGTTAATGGACCGCGGCAGGCGCCGCATACTCGAAGTAATTGTCTCTGGT
>DASTFK010000403.1:0-4734 GCA_035719945.1 Nitrospira sp. | reverse complement strand
ACGTCCGGGATCCAGATCGGCTTCCCTGTGTCCCAGACACGGCCGACGAGCCCGTCCCCGCGTTTAAAGATCCGGTCTTTGCTGTCCTGGATGAATTCGGCGGCCTTCACGTCCGGCGCATGCCAGAGGTCTATGAACCGGAGAACATTGTCCTGCTGTTCCAGCCCCCAGAACATCCCGATGTCCCAGTCGAGTGTCTCCCCCACGACGCGCAGCACGCCCTGCGTCGCATCTTTAATGGTGGCCGACTCGGCCAGCACCCTCGTCAGGGCATATTCCGCAGAGAGGCGCCGTGTTGACCGCGTCGCCTCAACCAGGGCCTTTCGTGTTTCGCCGACCATCCGCACGTAGCCGCGGCTGATATAGGTGAGCGCGATCACGTACGCGGCGACTCGCACGAAGTGCCACGTCCACCAGGTGCTGTCCCAGGGGGCGGAAAACAGAAACATTGTTTCGGCCAACCCGAACAGAATCGCCAGCGTCGCCAACAGCTGATGCTCCGGCCTGCCGGTCCGTCCAGCCTCCCTCCAAAATCCCACCGCACCGGCAAGGAACAGGCCGGCGGCGCATCCGTTCACCGCCAGGGCCGCAGGCGCGAACCGGTCCTGCGCAATGAATGCAGGCAGCAGGTGTGGGAAGCTGATGGCGAGCACTCCGAAGGCGGCCGTCCCGCCTGCGACGAGGTAGGGCATCACATCTCTGGCGCGCTTCCCGATCGTGCCCGATGGAAGCCACGCAAACGAGAAGGCCACACCCCCGAGCAGGCTGGCCGCGCTGCGCAACAGCACGAACCCCTGATCGGGAGCGGAGACCGCATGAAAACCTTCCAACACCCCCATCCCGAGGAGGCCACTCGCCACCCCGTGGAGCCGCTCGTCTTCCCATTCCACTTTCCGCACGAGCAGCACCAGGCCCATGAGGACGGCCGCCAGCCCGCCCAGCGCCTCCAGGGTGGAGTGGAGCGTCAGATTGACCCACGTGTGGCTTGGCCAAAGGAGGTGGACGATCAGGCCGCACAGCCACGCGGCGGCGAGCAGACCGATCGAAACGAGGGGTTGAGCCATAGGACAACCCGCACAAGGATGAGGCGAGGACATTACGATGGCGTGGAACCACGGGTCAAGCGGGACAGAAGTGGATGGCCGCTTCTTGCTCCGCGATGGGTAAAAAAGTCTGGATAGCGAAGGCGGTGTCTCCCTGCTCCGAGCTTCGGCTCGACCACACTACGTCTCTCATCTGCTCGACGCCGAAACTCGTTCCATTCCTCGCGTCGCGTAAATGGAACAGCGGACATCGGCATCGCCGCCAGCCAAGGGCTGGTCGCATCTGATCGACAAGTGTGGTACCCGAGCCTGCAGCAAGTCGCAGATAAGACACCGTCTCCGCAATTCCTTTGAAAGGACAAGAAGCACAATGCACTCCTCGCAAGTCGCAGGTGGTTCCACGTCCAACCGATGCAAGAAAGACAGCACGCCCGCACGTTTTGACTGATCCAGGCTGCTCCTTGAGGGAACGAACGAGCGAGCTTGGAAGGATCATTTATAAGTGCGCAGTTGGTCGCGATATTTTTGAGAACCGGTCACAGATTGTGACCGGTTCAAATTGCCCTCAAGACATTGCCTGGCCTTCTGATTCGTAGCTTATTCTCGGAGAACGATATATCCTTGGACACTGCTTGACAGTGAGCGGATACGAAATGGCGCGTCGCGAACAATGCCTTAACGAAGCACAAGCAACTGAAGGCTCAATGATCGGGAGGAGCTCGCGGTGATGGCCAACTGGCGGATCGGCACCAAGCTGCTCGTGCTCACCGTGCCGCTCATTGCCGTGGCGACGTTGCTCGGCACATGGACGCTGTATCGGCTGAATGCGGAGCGCCTTCAGGAAAAACTGAAGAGTCGCGCCAACAGCATTGCGCATCAAGTCATGGCGGATCGGCAGTACTACGGGTCAGTCGTGGTGCCCCGCGTCAAGGACCTCGGAGGCTCGTTCGGAGCCGACTATCACGACATCCACGGACGCTTCCCGCTGCCGGCGACCTTCGTGCGCGAGGTCTCCGAGCAGCTCGCCAAGGTGCGCAATGGGTACGTCACACGCCTGATCAGTCCCTGGCCGATCAATAAAGACAAGGGGCCGCGGGATCCCTTCGAACTCGACGCCTTTGCATCGCTCGCCGCTCATCCGAATGAACCGTTCGTGCGGACCGATACGATCGAAGGCCGAGCCGTCATGCGCGTCCTGGTGGCCGATCTGGCCTCGTCCGCGTCCTGCATCAGCTGCCACAATGCCCATCCGCAAAGTCCCAAACACGATTTTCGTCTCAACGACCTGATGGGCGGCTTGGAAGTCATCATCCCAATGGATCAGTACCTCGCGGAAAGCCGGCAGGACATGGCCATGACCCTCGGCGGAGGCTTGGTCTTGTCCCTGCTCGTGCTCGGCATCATCTCCGTCGGTACGCGGTGGACCGTCTCACGTCCCCTGGCCGATCTCGCCGACCGGATGGGGCAGTTCGTCGGGCAGCAGCGGCAGATGGAGGCAGCGGGCCACACCGCGGCGTTGCCAGGGGGAGATGAGGCGGCCTCCCTGGCACGGTCGTTCTCAAACATGGCGGACGTGATCCGCTCACAGCAGAAGGCCTTGCAGGAGGCAAATGCGTCCTTGGAGCAACGAGTCGAAGAGCGGACCCAAGAGCTACATCGCACGATGGCCGAGAAGGAGCGCATCGGGAGCGAGCTCCGGATTGCCAGCGAAATCCAGAAATCCATTCTCCCCCGGACGTTTCCACCGTTCCCGGATCGCGGCGACTTCGAAATCTATGCGACCACCATCCCCGCGCTGGAGATGGGCGGAGATTTTTACGACTTCTTTCTCATCGATGACCAACGGCTCGGCGTGGTCATCGCCGACGTCTCCGGCAAGGGCGTTCCGGCGGCCATCTTCATGGCCGTCAGCCGGTCGCTGCTCAAAGCCACGGCCCTGACGTCTGTCTCTCCAAGCGAATGCCTTGAGCACGTCAATCGGCTGCTCTGCCCGGATAATGACTCGGCGATGTTCGTGACCGTCTTCTACGGCATCCTGCATACCGACACCGGCGTGTTGGAGTACAGCAACGGCGGCCACAATGTCCCGTATGTCATTCACGGCGACCGCATCGCCCCGGTGGGGCAACCGGGGGGCACCGCTCTGGGGATCGTGGAGGATGCTCGCTATCACACCAACCGGATGTCACTCAGCGCAGGCAACGCGCTCGTGCTCTATACCGACGGTATCACGGAAGCCATGGACGCAGAAGGCCGGTTCTTCTCGACGCCGCGCTTGGAACACACGCTTCTACGACTCGCTCACCAACGCCCGGTCCACCTGCTCACGAAGCTGGTCGAGGAGGTGCAGGCCTTCTCGAGCGGGGTCCTCCAGTCGGACGATATCACGCTGCTCGCCCTGCAGTATCGGCAGCCGGCTGCGCTGGAAGTCACAATTGTGAATCGCCCCGCCGAGCTCCAACGCCTGGTGTCGATGGTGGAGCGGTTCGCGCAGGAACATCGGATTCCCGATGCCGACGTGAATGCCGCGACGCTGGCCTTCGACGAAGTCATCACCAACACGATTTCGTACGGCTACGACGATCAGGAACCGCATGAGATTAAGGTACGGCTGACGCTGGCGAACGGCCGGCTTACCGCCGAAGTCGAGGACGATGGACGGCCGTTTAATCCTCTGACGGCACCGAAGCCGGATCTCACGGGCGCCGTCGAAGACCGCCGTGTGGGAGGCGTCGGCATCCATTTGGTGCGATCGCTGATGGAGCAGGTCGACTATCATCGCACATCCAACAAGAATCACCTCATCATGACCAAACGGCTGAGCGCTGCCGCGCAGCCCCAGAAAAAGGCAGGCGACCATGGAGATCACTGAGCGGACAGCGGGGAACGTGTGTGTGGTTGGCGTGGCAGGGAGGCTGGACTCTGGCACCGCAGAGCCCTTCGCGCAACGGCTGCATCAACTGATCGATGGAGGGGAACGACATCTCGTCGTCGATGCTGCGACGCTCGACTACATCAGCAGTGCCGGCCTCCGGGTACTGCTCGTCGCGGCCAAAAGACTCAAGGCCGTCGACGGGCGGATCGTCCTCTCCTCACTCAAGCCTCATATCCTGGAGGTCTTCGAGATCGCCGGGTTCAAGTCCATTTTTCCGATCTATGGCAACGCCGACCAAGCCGCGCAGCAGGTGCAGCAGAGCTCGGGCTAACCGACAGGCTAGTTTCTGCACATCTCGTCGAACGGTCGCGAAGAGGAACCTGTCGATTTCAGGTTAAGGCTGTAATGGCCTCAGGACTGATCGGCGGCCGGATGCAACGGACGACTGTCGACCGAGAGCAGAAGACAGTCAATGTCGTGGAACTGCTGGTGCCTGAGGTCGAGGGCGAGCTCGCGCAGCAGGCGAAGTGAGAGATCATCCTCCACGGGCTCGCCGCCGGTTTTTAAGGACCGAACGAGATCCTCCATGTTCGCTTCTTGTGGGCCGGCGATGACCTCCAGTTCCACTACTTCGCCTTCATAGCGCACGGAGAGATGGATCGTCTTTCTCGGCGTCGCCGCGGTGTCCTGGTGGGACATGAGATAGAGCAGGGCTTCTTCGGTCACTAATTCCAGGCGGCCCACCGCGGCCCGATCCCACCCGATCTGCGTGGCGAAGCGGCGAATAAAGTCGTGTGCGAGACGCATCGAGCTGAC
>DASTFK010000402.1:0-3498 GCA_035719945.1 Nitrospira sp. | reverse complement strand
TCGCTCGTCTGAGCCTCGAATAGCGGCTCTAATGATTTGATCGCGTGCTGCTCATCGTGATCCTTTTGGGACGGCAAGAGTCGCGATAAAACGCGACTCTTGCGCCCCTCTTCGGATGTTCTCTCAGCCGTTTGATCCTCAACTGTTGCGCTTGCTCGGCTTTCGATCACGTCGGGTGGTATATAGGAGTATTCATCGGCTCGCGGAGTGCGGCAACAAACGACCGCGAGCAGGAGGATCGATGCTAGGTGTACCAAAATCCACATAATGCCCGTTCGGATAGTCTTTCCATGGCTCCGCGACTTCATTTCCAGATCGTACTCGGTGAGGTCTATCAGCATTCAATCTAATTTGCGGGCTGTAGCAGACCGTTCTGAAGTAGCACTTGTGAGGCCGATCGCACTACGGCAAATGGTAAATTGGAGCGCTCGGCAATATCAAGCAACGAGTGTCTGCCGTCGGACAGATTCAGCACCCAAAGCATGGCCATGTTCTTGGCAACCGTGTCTTTGTCCCCGCCCATGGCGGAGTACAGGCCCCTCCTGCCAAGCTGCGGTTCGCATTTCGAAATGGTACTCTGGTACGACCCATTTCCTTCCAGGACGTCGAGCACGGTCGCGACGATCCGGCATGACTCGCGCAGATGCTCCGGCCCTATGAAGTCCAGATTGTCAGCTGACGTATGATACTCGGGAAACATGCCAAACTGTCCCCGTTGAAAGAGCCCGACGGCCAGGTCAAATCCCGGCGAGCAATACTGCCGCTCATCATATCCATAAGGCGAGAATTCTAGAATCGTTGACTGATGGCCGGAGTGCGTCAGGGCATGGCACATGGCGCGATCAATTTCGGTGTTGCCGCGCCGACTTTTTTTGTACGTCGGCCCGCTGCCGTCTCCCACGCACGAAACGATGAGGCCGTGCATGATTTGTGCGACCCTATCCTCGTTGCAGGCCAGCCAGGTGATCGCACCGATAGTCCCCGGGGCGAACAAGAAGCGGTAGCTGTAGCGCGTCTTGATAGCGCAAATGCGCTTGGCCACATGTGCCAGCAACGCCACCCCGGAGCAATTATCGTTGGCGAGCGAGGGGTGACAAACGTGAGCCGAAAGCAGGACCTCGTGGTCGATCTCGCCCTGATGTAGGTGTTCCCCATAGGTCAGTGAGCCGTCCTCAAGGCTCGAGTCGATCACCACCTCGTACATTTCCTCAGGCAGGCTTTCCAGCTGGCGGTGCGGAATGCAGAGGCCCCAGTTCTCGACGTAGTACGAAGTGCGGTATGGGATCACGTCCGGCTGTTCCGGCAATGTATGGAGGTGTTTCTTGAGCTCCGCCAGCGACACACGCTGTCGCACAGGCGTGCTGTAGCTCACCACGTGAAGATTAGAGAAGGAATAATCGACGATCTTCTTGCCGCGCTCATCTCTGATGTAGGCATCGCGGATGTTCCATTCGCGCGGTACGATCCAATCAAAAACCTTGGTTCCCGTCGGCACCTCATGGATGTCGAGGGGAATGTGTGCACTGATGCGCTGAAGGGTTTCTCTTACGCCATTACCTGTAATACTCCGGCAGATCGGGTAGATTTCAGCCGCTAGCGCGTAAATCTCTTCGCCTATGCTGTCCGTCGCGATGAGCTCAAAAAGGTGCGGGTCCATCTGGTTCCCTGAGACGGAACGCGATTGTTCCTCGGACCAGCCTCGCAGAAAGAATGGAACCTCGCCAAGGGCGCTTGGCTCCCTACCCAAGACCGCGTCTGGCCAGGTCCGCACCAAGATGCCTTCCGCCATCAGCTTCTTGATGTATTCGATGCGCTGATAGCGCCGACCTTCGAATTCCTCAAGCGTGAGGCTGGAAGAGAGGTCTGATTTAGCTGCTCAGCAACCCTCCAAGCGTCCCACTGTCAGATCCTCCGCTTTGATCACATGATCCACTGGAATCATAGGCTTTGGGTGCTTTCGGAATAGCCGTGAATGCGCGTGCCAAGCCCACCGCAAACAGGACGACCTTCATGGTTGACCTCACGCGGATTAATCACCTGAACCTCGGGAATCGGCACGATCAGCTGGCAGCCCCATTCGGATGTATAGCGCAACTGGGAGGCGATTTCTTGCCTCAAGTTCCATGGCAGGATCAGGAGATAGTCGGGTCGCGCCTCATCGATGGCTGACACCGGGCGGATTGGGATATGCCTTCCCGGCGTGAAGCGACCGTGCTTGTAAGGATTGCGATCGACTGTGAAGTCGAGGAAGTCGGTGCCGATCCCACAATAGTTAAGCAGCGTATTGCCTTTGCCCGGCGCTCCATAAGCACAAATCATCTTGCCGCCCTCTTTGCGCTCGATAAGGAAGGAAAGCAGTTTGCGCTTAGCTTCGTGGACCTTGGGAGCGAATTTCGTGTACGTGACGATATCCCGGAAGCCTATCTTCTGCTCGTGGTCCAGCAATTTGGCTACCGCCGGCGCAACATCGTGCTTGGCTTCTTGCCGGGTCAGGTAGACCCGAAGGGAACCACCGTGTGTAGGCAGCTCTTCGACATCGAAAACTCTGAGACCGTGGCGCCGCGCAAGCTGATCGACCGTAATCAGCGAGAAGTAGGAGAAATGCTCGTGATAGATCGTGTCGAACTGGTTCTCTTCGATGAGACGTTCGAGGTGCGGAAACTCGAGCGTGATCACGCCGTCGGGAGCCAACAGGTATGCCATTCCCGCTGTGAAGTCGTTCAAGTTAGGAACCTGCGCCAGCACGTTGTTACCGATGATGAGATCGGCACGGCGGCCGTCTCCTACGAGGCGTTTCGCCAGACCTAGTCCAAAGAAATCGACCAGAGTCGGTACGTTTTTTTTAAGCGCGGCCTGGGCCACGTTGCCGGCGGGCTCGATCCCCATCACCGGAATGTTGAGCGGCAGAAAGTGCTGCAACAGATAACCGTCATTGCTCGCGATCTCGAATACCTGGCTGTTGGGCCCCAGACCCAGCCGATCCCGGATCATGAGGCAGTATCTGCGAGCATGCTCGACCCAACTGGTCGCGTATGACGAAAAGTAGGCGTACTCAGTGAAGATGCTTTCGGGCCTCACGTACTCCTGCAGTTGCACCAAGAAGCAGCGGTCGCATACCAGGACACGAAGCGGAAAGTACGGCTCCATTTGGTCGATTTGGTCGACTGTCAGGAAGCTTTCACATAGCGGTGACATGCCAAGATCAACGAACGTTGTTGCCAGCCGCGCCTGGCACAGCCGACAGGTCCTTCCCATCGATCTTTCTTCGGACCTCGCTGGAGAACACGTGACGTTTCTAATCATCGATTTGCCCTGCAAGACCGCATTAAATCGAGCCTTGAATCTCCTAATTAAAAATTGTTCGCGCGTCGCCCTTGGCTCGATGTTGAGCTTTTGACGCAAACGTCACTGCATTCCTCCGTTTGACCCTTTGGTGATAAGACCGTGTACGGTATTCGTCAGACCCGAGAAATGATTGTGCGCCCAAACAGCCGCCTG
>DASTFK010000401.1:0-2906 GCA_035719945.1 Nitrospira sp. | reverse complement strand
GAGCGACCGAACATTGGGCTGGGCAAAGTGCTGCTGCTTTATTCCGGTAACTGGGGTGTCGCCCATGACTACAGCACCTTTCTGGAAGCCTATCGCCTGCATCACGGGCGGGGCAGCGGACGCGTCGTGTTGTGGCTTAATGCGGTGGGCGCCGCAGTGGAACGGATCGAGGCCGTCTTGCGCGATGAGCGCCTTCCCTATCTCCGCACCACCCTCGTGCCGCTGGAGCAGCTTGCTAGCCTCCTCGTTACACCCGATGCTCATTTGATCACCTTATCCGACGCCTTCGTCGGCTACGTGCTCCCATCGAAAGTCCACGGCTGCATCGCTTCGAACAAGCCGATCTTGTTCATAGGGAGTGATCGCTCTGACATTCATAGCCTGTGCTTGGTTAGTTCAACGGGTTACGAACGTGTCTCGGTAGGCGATGTAGCGGGTTGCGTCGCCGCTCTTGAGCTTCTAGCGAAGGATGAAGAACGGGCGTACAGAGCGCCGAATCCCTAGGCGAATTCTGGTTAGCTTCGCGAGTCGAAGGCCATATGCGGGGTTGAGTTCTATTCTGCAGCTCTCGCGCTGTTTCGCCCTTCGACCCGGCGGACTTGGGCCTCAATCCATCTATAAGTAGTCTCAAGACCTTCCCTGAGGGGCTGGCGAGGTTTCCAACCTAACATCTCGCCGATAAGTCTATTGTCCGAGTTGCGCCCGCGCACGCCAAGCGGTCCCGGAATATGCTTCACGCTGAGAGTTTTGCCTGCAATATCCATGATAATTCGTGCGAGCTTATTGATCGACACCATTTCCTCCGACCCGATGTTTACCGGGCCTGAGAAATTCGAACGCGTTAGCCGCAAAGTGCCTTCGATGCATTCATCGACATAGAGAAACGAACGTGTCTGCTCGCCATCGCCCCACATAACAATGGTACCGTCATCAGGGGCTTGGGCCACCTTGCGGCAGAGGGCGGCAGGCGCTTTTTCTCGACCGTCAATCCAGGTCCCTTCAGGGCCGAAAATGTTGTGATAGCGAGCCACCCGGCACTGCATACCGTAATTACGACCGTAGGAGAGGTAGAGCCTCTCACTGAAAAGCTTCTCCCAGCCATACTCGCTGTCGGGAGCGGCAGGGTAAGCGCTGTCTTCACGTGTCACCGGGTTCTGTGGGTCGGTTTGGTTATGGCTCGGATACATGCAGGCAGAGGAGGAATAGAAGATGCGGCGTGCATTGCGGTTCTTGCAGGCCTCCAGCACATTCAGATTGATTGAAGCTGAATTGTGCATGATGGCGGCGTCGTGCTCGCCGGTGAAGATGTAGCCGGCCCCGCCCATGTCGGCGGCGAGCTGGTAGACCTCGTCGAACCTGCAATCGATGACCTCGCGACAGTTCGCCGGCTCGCGCAAATCTGTGATAACGAAGTCGTCAGCCTCTGTTTCGGCATATTCAGGGAACTTCAGATCCACACCGCGCACCCAAAGGCCGTCGCGCTTCAGACGCTTCACAAGATGCGATCCGATAAACCCCCCTGCACCGCAAACCAGAGCGCGCCTCATGATGATCTCCCTTCCTAGGATCTAGTTGCCAAAAGCCTCTAGGGCACCCGATCCTCCCAACAAAAGTCACTTCCGCGGGACTTCCGCCGACTACGGATCGGCGGTCGCCATGAACGACGCTTAACTAACTCCCGATGCCTACTGACCGCTAACCAACAGGGGGCAAGAGCGGCAGTTAGGTCTGTAGCGCGCGACGCTCGTCCCCCTCTGGCACGAATTGACCAGCGAACCACTCATAGGTGCTGGCAAGGCCCTCCTCTAGCCCAATCTTTGGCCGCCAGCCAAGCCTTGCAAGCCTTTTGGTGTCCAGGAGCTTGCGCGGTGTCCCATCCGGCTTCGAGGGATCGGTCACGATCTGGCCGGTAAAGCCCACCACAGCAGCAACCAGCCTCGCGAGTTCCAGAATGGTGAGATCGCTTCCCGACCCAATGTTGACGTGAGCCCCATCTGAATAATGCGTCATCAGATGCACGAGCGCATCGGCGGCATCATCGACATGCAGGAATTCGCGCCTGGGGGTGCCAATGCTCCAGATGACGAGCTGCCGATCGTTCCGCAGTTTTGCTTCATGCGCCTTGCGTATCAAGGCCGGGATCACATGGCTCGTGGTGAGGTCGAAATTGTCCCCAGGGCCATAAAGATTGGTGGGCATCGCCGCGATGAAGTCGCAACCGTACTCCCGTCGATAGGACTGACACAGCTTGAGCCCCGCTATCTTGGCAATGGCATACCATTCATTGGTGGGCTCAAGCGGCCCAGTGAGCAGCGCACTTTCTTCGATCGGCTGTGGCGCCAGAGTCGGATAGATGCAGGAGGAGCCGAGGAAGAGTAACTTTTCAACGTCGGCGGCTTCGGCCGCATGAATCACATTGGCGACAATCGCGAGATTGTCGTACAGAAACTGCGCCGGCCACCGGTTATTGGCAACGATACCGCCAACCTTAGCCGCCGCCAGAAAAACAGCCTGTGGCTTTGTCGTTTTCATCCATGCCTCGACCTCTGCCTGACGGGTGAGGTCGAGGTCCTCGCGCGCAACAGTGAGAAGGGTGTAATCAACTTGTGCCAGGCGTCGAAGCAGGGCGGAACCGACCATGCCACGATGGCCAGCGACCCATACCCGCTTGCCTTTAAGGCTATAGATCGGCTCGATTTGATTCATGGCAGCGGCATGGAAGTGCAAGGCTCAACTGGTGGCGTAGTCGATCGTGGATCGTCCAATCTCGGATGTGCCCGGCGATGCCAGGCCCAGGCGGTCTGAACGATTGTCTTCAGATCAGACAGTCGCGGCGCAAAACCGAGCTCCCTATGGCTTAGGAAGGCATCGGCAACAAGCACGGGCGGGTCGCCGGGGCGCCGCGG